>JAFPZI010000022.1 GCA_017417365.1 Synergistaceae bacterium | reverse complement strand
TGCTTGCCCCTTCGGCGTATGTTCTGAACATATCTCTCTTCTATCCTTCGTTCAGGGTTGTAACATGTAATTATACCAAATTGTGAGCGTGTCCTGATTCCTCAAGAAATAGAACATGTTCTATTTTGCTCTGAGGAGGGCGGGCGGGTTTGGCTTCTGTCGTGAAGGTCATAACTGCCTCAACACCATAAGGCAGAAACGCATCACCCTCAAACCATCCCCACAAGACTAGCTGCCTCATCTCTCAGGAATAATCCTCCATCGTGGACACCCTCACTCCCTCAATCACGCGTCAAAGCTATAACTCTCAACCTCACCCACAAGGCAGAAAGCTATTACGCTCAACCCTCCAGCTGTCCGGGAGCTCATCTCGTGAGAACTCTCAACCTACCCACGCGTCAAGAAACTCTCACGCTCAAACTTTATCCCAGCGTTATACTCCTTAAGAAGTCTGGCTACCTTGTTGCTCAGGAACAATATAGCTATCAGGTTAGGAATCACCATTATTCCGTTAAAGAAGTCCGACAGCTCCCACACTAGGTCAATTTTCAACACGCTTCCCGTAAAGATAAACACCATCACCAGCAATCTATAGGGCAGTAAAGCCTTAGCCCCAAACAAGTAGCGAATATTGGTCTCACCGAAATAGTACCACCCGATCACCGTCGAGAACGCAAAGAACAACAAGCATACCGCTATAAACGGATACCCCCAGCTCCCCAAGAAGTGTTCAGAAAATGCCGCCTGCACCAAAGATATTCCCCTCAGGTTCGGACCTCCCTCAACAAAATTCTTCTCCAGTACTCCTGACGACATTACCGCAAATACCGTGATGTTCAGCACCACAAATGTATCGATGAACACCGCAATAATCCCCAATACTCCCTGTTCCACCGGGTGCGAAACGTTCGCAGCAGCGTGTGCATGAGGTGTTGACCCCATACCAGCCTCATTCGAGAACAACCCGCGGGCTATCCCGTAACGTGCCGCCTGAGACACAGCTATTCCGGCCATCCCTCCCCACACTGCACGAGGAGCAAACGCACACGAGAATATTTCCCCAAACACTAACGGCAGGTGCGAGGCGTTCATCACAATCAACGCAAGCCCCACGAGAATATACAGAATGGCCATTACCGGCACTAACTTTTCCGTTACTGACGCTATCCTCTTCACACCTCCGATGAAGATTAACCCTGCTACTGCCGCCAATACCCCCCCGACTATCCTAACGTCAAGGCCAAATGCTCCGTTGAAGGCATCACTGATTGAGTTTGCCTGCACCATGTTACCCATGAAGCCCAGTGCTAGTATGATTGACACCGCAAAGAAGGCCGCCAAGAACTTCGCGAAAAAGTTATTCCCCAGACCGCGAGAAATATAGTACGCAGGCCCTCCTACAACTTGCCCGGTCTCGTCGCGTTCCCTGTAGAGCTGTGCCAAACATGCCTCAGCAAAATTCGTGGCCATCCCGAAAAACGCCGCTAACCACATCCAGAATATCGCCCCAGGCCCCCCAGAGACTAGAGCCGTCATAGCTCCCGCCAAGTTCCCGGTGCCAACCTGAGCAGCTATTGCCGTTGCCAGTGCCTGAAATGAACTCATCCCGTGTGCACCAGCTGACTCCCCGAAAAGCGAGAAGTTCCCGAAGAGTTTCCTGCAGGCCGTCCCGAACTTCGAGACCTGCACAAACCCTAGCCTTAGCGTGAAGTACAAACCTGTTCCACATAGAAGCGGGATCAGAAAGCTAGTACCCCACAGAAACCCGTTAGCATCCGATACAACTCGTAACAATGCGTCCATGAATATAACCTCCTGCATAAAAATTAGGACATGTGAAAATGTTTTGACAACAACAAAATCCCGGAAGCGTGTTAAACTTCCGGGACTCGTTCACAAAATTTATGTCGCTTGAACCCGACCGGGCTTTATGGTCGCGCCAAGTTCATCTATTCTGCAATGGGATAATCATAGTAGCTACATTATATCACTCTTCATATCACTCTTCCACGTTGTGATAACCAGCTACCTTAATCTTCTTGCCGTTCGCCAGACTCTCTACAGCGTCCCTCTGCTCACATGGGAACTCACACGCAAGGCCGCACGATGACGACAATTTTCGCGGCACAGGAGCAATCCGGGCATTAATCCCGGCTCCCCTGCATGTCCGCTCAAACATCAGTGCAGAACTCGTGGTCTTGAACGTCGCTAAGCAGCCCAATTCTACAGATACCCGTTGGCCTTCAGGATTTCGGCGGCCTTCTCCATGTGTCGCGCGGGCATCTTGATTACCGGTCCGGTGCACCCCATCGCTGACTCCGCGTAAATTCCTTCCTTCCACAGAACTTTCACGGCGTTATCAATCTCCAGAACGTCGATTCCGTGAAGCTCATCATCAGTAGGCTCTGCGGGAGGGGCTTTGACCTCTTCGGCTTGGGCGGTCTTGGGCGTTAGGGACTCTATCTCCTCATCGAGTCCGGCTTTACGTGCGGCCTTGAGCTCTTCGGCGACAAGTTCGGGGAGTTTTCCCTGAATAACGCTCGCTGTGAAGGCTAATGCGTTGGCGATTACGGGAGCACCTGAAGCACGCGACACAATAGACACGACATTTTTCCAGCCCTCACCGCAAGAAGGACCATAACCCCAGCCTGTGGCCTCGTAGCTGCCTCCTGTGGTGAACGACGAGAACATTTTCACGAGAACATTCCCTGTGAGAGTGTCCGTTACGCACACGTCAACCGCTCCCGTAAGAATGTCGTTGCCCCTGAGAACGCTCCCACCGTCGGCACGTGTTGACTCACCGAACGTTATGCTGTACCCGCGCTCCTTCATGTGGGTTAGTGCCCTGAACACCGGCTGGGCTGTGTCTACGTTGAGGATGCCCACAGTAGGATTCGCGATGCCCACAGACTTGGCCACAGCTATACCGTACACGGCATTACGCAGCATGGCTTCTCCCCTGACCGTCGATGATGTCCCTGTGGTTGAGGCTAGAATCATCGGCTTTCCCCGCCCGGGAGTGAAGACCCGCCCGATTGTCGTAACACCCAGAGGGAACGGGAAGTGCATTGCTACAGCTCCGGCGACCTCCCCGGACTTCACAGCCTCCTCAAGTCTCGCGGGAATATCGCACTCCGCACAGTCTATATACTCCATGTCCTCATAGCCTTTGACCTTCGGGCCGATAAGCACAGGAATAACGTTGCCGGAGTTCTGGAGGGCAAGACGTGCACCCCTCGCGATTTCCTCAGCACCGTGCTCGCTCCCTGAAGCCATGAGGCCGACTCTGACCTTTGGGCCGCCAGTCTTCGCGCTCTCGATTATCTCACAGAGGGCCTCTCCAACTAATTTCTTGATTCCGTCTGACATCTTACGCCAGCTTTCCGGCGACCTCGCCAAGTGCCTCGAGAATCATAGCCTTAATGTCGTCCTTGCTCACTGAGGCTGCCTGCTCGACGGGTTCAGGCTTCTCAATCAGGAATGACGCACCGTCGGCAAGGTTCGTAAGTCTGGCCAAGAACAGGGAGCCTTTGCCGATAATCATTGCCCTCTTGATTTTGCCCTCGTTGATGAGTTCGCACGCTGGACCGATGAACGGAACTCCTGCGGGGATATGTCCCTGAGTGTGAGCGTAGCCTATGGTGCCGTGCTTCTTGATGAAGTCCATCATTGCGGGCTTCTCGATAGCTTTCTTCATGACGGCGAGGGCGGCAATCATCTTGATATTCGCAAGGGGAACGTTACCGGCTCCGGCGGGTTCGGTGATTTCGTGGTTCTGGAGTTCGGGGGCGTAACGGTCTACGTCGGTGAAGGTGAGTCCTGCGGCCTGGAGGGGCTCAAACGTCAACGCGCTCGTTACAGCCTGAGGTGCTCCCCCTGCCCCGACGGTGTGTTTGCCCAATACGTCAAGCCTCATCACCGGCATAGTTCCGTCATCCGGCACAATCAGTACAGCAAAGCTCCCAACGCAGTCCTCAAGAGCGAGAAGGCCCTTCTTGACGTGGTCGCGGGAGTTCATGTACAGCTTAGGGATTGACCCTCCGGCAACAACGGCAATGTTCTTCCGTGCACCTGAAGCTACCTGAGCGGCGGCGTTAATCATTGCGTTCACTGGACCAGCGCAGAATCCGCGCACATCACACCCTGAAGCGTTGGTGCACCCCGCAACTTCAGCGATTGCCTTAGCGAAGTTCCCGCCTGCCCTCTGCCCTACGTCTCCGGCTCCCTCTTCACTGCACTCAATCACGAAGTCCAGCTCTAACGGGTCAAGTCCGCTGTTCTTGAGGAGGTGAAGGAGTGCGAGAACTCCCGATGCTTTGCCCGCTAGGTTCTCAAGCAATACGTGAGCAGTCAGGCACTGGTCCGTAGGGTGTCCGCTCCTGATACAGCCCACGACTTTTCCGCCGTAATACAGGTACAGCCCCGCGCGTTCCTTTACCTCAGTATCGATTTCCGCGAGGTCATGCATATTCTTCGGGCGCAATACCCTCTTCACGATTGCCTCAGTGATTACGGGGTCTTCAGCTAACTTCTTGGCCGCACCCTCCGCAAAACTCTTCTCAAGCCACACCAGCTCGAACTCATCGCACGCAGAAATCAGCCCTAAGAACTCGTCCTCCGGCATGAGTTCACCGAACTTCCCGTAACGCTTGGCCTTCTCGTCAGGCAGAAGGTTATCAACCCAAGGGGTCTTGAGGCCCTCGAACTCCTCATAGCTTATCCCGCCGATGTATGTCTGGTTGGGTGCGTAGTGAAGGGCGTGGTCGTAAGTCTGCAGGTGCTTCGGGAGCGCGTCTAAGTACTCCTGCTCCTTGCCGCCCACTTCGTGGGTTTCCCGGCGACTGTGGAACGCCTCATAGGGTGTCCCGCCGTAATGTGAGCCTGTCTCGGGGGCGTGGTTCAGACAATATGAATAGCTCTTTATTCCTACTTTTGACATGATTATTCTTCTCTCCGTCTTTAGTGAGTTGTTGGGTAAAAAATTCCCGGAGGTTTGATGAATCATTCCCCCGGGGTCGTTTAGTTCTTAGTGAGGTTACTCTATTGCGTCCTTGCTGTACTGGTCGCGCATGCCTTTGACCGCTTCGGCCAGTGCATCAGGTTCAAGCACCATTTCCATCATGCTTATCTGCTCTTCCCAAGCTGCCGGGTCGCACTCCGCACGAATGATAGGATCAAAGATGTGATATACGGGGAGTCCCAACGAGACTCCTGCGAGGGGTCCTGCGTATGTCGGGTCGCCTGCTGTAACCGTCTCAGCGTAAATCTCCGCGCCTTCCGCGTCTGATGAGCCGAGTATTACTACACAGTCAGTCCCATACTTCTCGCCAGCATCCTTTACTCTCTGCTGGTTCTGCAGGTCCATCGCTCCTGCCGCCGTTCATACAAAGCACTCGGTAGCCGAGAAAATTATCTCTGCACCGCAGTCCTTGAGACATGCTTCCATTGCAGGCCCGGGCACGCCGTCGCGCTCACCGAGAAGCAATAATTTCTTACCTGCAAGTTTCCCCATGTCTGACACCATCCTTCCTGATAAATTTTTGTCTGCTGAATTGAATTGTCCGCCATTTTCCGGCTGAACTTCCAGTTACGATAACTAGGCTATCAGTTCATCAACTTTAGCCGTTATTGCCTCGATTGTTGTATCGTCTCCGCTGATTCTGGCTACTTCCTGGCCGCCCTTGTAGAACAGGAACGTAGGCTGTGCCATAACTTTGAGGGAGATTGCGACTCTGCGGTTCTTCGACGTATCTACCGAGCAGAATTTGAACTTGCCCTCATACTTCGGGTTCTCCGCTAGCTCGTGATACTTGGGCATCAACGCCAAGCACGGTCCGCACTTAGGGCCCCAGAAATCGAGCACTGCAGGAAGCTCACTCTTGAGAAATTCGGCCTCAAGATTTTCCTTGTTAATCTCTGTAACTGCCAACTTAATCACCTTCTTAGCTATTGAGTTCGAGGATAGCTAGATTCTGAGTCAAAACCCCCAAAGCGTCAACGTACAAAAGACTTATGGACAGTGTAAAGTTTTGCGTTATTGAGATAAGGGCTCGGCTATACGAAAATCGTAATGCTGAATGAATTTCCCAATTAGTAATTTCCGGCTGACTTCCGCACCATTTGCTTAACAATCAAAGGATGTGAAGTTCAGTATGAAACTCGAAATCGGAGCGTTTCACGTCAAGGACATCAAGTTTGGCGACAAGACTGCCTATGCTTCAGGTGTCCTGACACTCAACAAGGAGGAGCTGCTGAAGGTCGTTCACGAGGACGAACACATAACCACAGCAGACTTCAGGATAGTACACCCCGGAGATAACGTAGTGCTTTGCCCGGTCAAAGAGGCCGTAGAGATGCGCTGCAAGGTCTCGGGAGGACACGGAATCTTCCCCGGAGTTCTGTCGGAGATGGAGATTGCCGGTTCAGGACGCACGCACTGCCTTCAGGACTGCTCACTAATCGTTGTGGGTGAACACGCTGGCGGCTTCCAGGACGGAGTAATAGCTATGGGCGGGAAGTACCAGCACCACACGATTTTTGGGGACATGGTTAATCTTGTGCTCGTTGCGGACACTGACGAAGACTTTGAACGCCACGAACAGCAGAAGAAGAATCACGCACTCCGCTGGGCAGGTATGAGGCTCGCTGAGTACATCGGCCAGTGCGTCAAGGACCTCGAACCCGAGAACATAGAGGTTTACGACTTACCAGCGATTCCTGACAGGAGCGAAGAGGTCAAGAAGTTACCCGGCGTTCTGTACGTCCTCCAGCCCCAAACACAGATGGAAGCTATGGGCTACAACACGTTAATCTACGGCTGGGACGGCAACCACATTCTCCCGACACTCATGCACCCGAACGAACTGCTTGACGGCTGCATGGTCTCAGGGTCATTCATGCCAACAAGCTCTAAGATTTCCACGTACGAATTTGCAGTGAACCCGATGATTAAGCGTCTCTATGCCCAGCACGGAAAGACGATTAACTTCTTGGGCGTGCTCATGTCCACGCTTAATGTCAAGATGGATGAGAAGGTCCGCTGCGTGAAGATGGCCGGCCAGATTGCCACAAGCGTTGGTGCTAAGGGCGCGGTGGTCGTTGAGGAAGGTTACGGCAACCCCGACGTTGATTATACGGCAATGCTCGTGGAGCTCGAGAGGCTCGGCATTAAGACCGTAGGATTGTCCGACGAATGCACAGGACGCGACGGAGCATCACAGCCCCTAGTGTCGATGAACCCCGCGACTAACGCACTAGTAACGACCGGCAACGTGTCCCAAATGTACGAGTTCCCCGCAGGTATGGAGGTCATCGGGGAGCTTGAGGCACTTGCACGCGACGGCAATTCGGGCGGCTGGGAAGGCTGCATCAGGCCCGACGGTTCGTTTGTCATGGAGAATAACGGCATGTTCTGCGCAAACCACATCAGCGGATACTCCATGAGGACATGTGCGGATTTCTAGAGAGGAGGGAGAAAGAATCATGAAGGCAATTCACTATATCAATCAGTTCTTCGGCCAGATTGGCGGAGAGGAGAAGGCCGACCAGACTCCCATCTTCCACGACGGGCTAATCGGCTGTTCAATGATGCTAAATGCTATGGTCAAGCCTGATATTGAGGTAACGAACACCATAGTATGCGGAGACAACTACATAACCAACCACACTGAGGAAGCCCTGAAGGAAATTTTCGCGTTCCTTGACACTAAGGAGTTCGGCATGTTCTTTGCGGGCCCTGCGTTCATGGCTGGACGTTACGGTGTTGGGTGCGGAATAGTCTGCAAGGCCGTTGCTGAGAAGTACAACGTTCCCGTAATTACGTCAATGAACGAGGAGAACCCCGGTGTTGAGGAGTACAAATCAGCAATGTACATCTTCAAGGGCGGACGTAAGGCTACGTTCATGAAGGCGGACATTACACCGATGGCCAATTTCGCCAAGAAGATAGCGAAGGGTGAAGAGTTGCTGCCTGCAGCTCAGGAAGGGTATTTCCCGCGCGGAATCAGGTCAGAAATCCCCGAGCCCAACGGAATTATGGCGGCCGACCGAGTAATAGATATGCTCATCAAGAAGCTCAACGGTGAGCCCTTCCAGACGGAGTTAATCATTCCTGCGATGGAGAAGATTCCGCCCGCAGCACCTGTGGCGGACCTCAGCAAGGCAACTATAGCCCTCGTATCGTCGAGCGGAGTCGTACCAGTGGACAACCCCGACAGAATCCAGAGTGCCAGTGCTCAGAAGTGGGGCAAGTACGACATCTCCAAGCTGGATAATCTTCCAGAGGGAGTGTTCAAGACCATTCACGCAGGCTTTGACCCGGCAGCGATGTGCGCAGTACCCGACAGAGGAGTCCCTGTTGATGCAATGCGCTACTTCGAGAAGCAGGGCAAGATAGGCAAGCTCTACGATTGGTTCTACGTTACGGTAGGGACAGGAACGACGCAGGCATTTGCGGCCAAGTTCGGCAAGGAGATAGCGCAGGAACTCCACGACGCAAACGTTGACGCAGTAATACTCACTTCGACCTGAGGAACTTGTACGCGTTGCGGGGCAACGATGGCGAAGGAGATCGAGCGCAGTGGTATTCCAGTTACGGTAATGTGCAACCTTATCGACGTGGCCAAGACGGTTGGTGCTAACAGGATGGTGCAGACGGTATCCGTTCCCTATCCTCTGGGAGACCCCGAGTTGAGCACTGAGGCAGAGTGGCAGCTGAGGACGAGCCGTGTAGGAGCAGCCCTTGACGCTCTGGCAACAAAAGTAGAAGAACCGACTGTATTCCCGTCAAAGTTCTAGGTCATAAATCATGCTGGGGGTTAAACAATTAGCCTCCAGTATTTTTTTGCGCGGCAAGACATAACAAGAGAGGAAGTGCACATTATGCCGGAAACTAAGAAGAGCAATTCCGTATACATCATCTCGATATTAATCACGTTCGCAATAGTCGCATGGGGGTTATTCCTGCCAGAGAACTTCGGGAATTTCGCCAACTCACTCTTTGGGGGCCTCACGAAATATTTCGGCTGGGGCTATCTCCTAACCATGAACAGCTTCGTAATCTTCTGCATAGTAATGGCCTTCAGCAGGTTTAGGCACGTCCGCTTAGGCAACCCAGAGGACCGGCCCGAACACAGTAACATATCGTGGTTCGCAATGTTGTTCTCTGCAGGAATGGGCGTGGGTCTCGTGTTCTACGGGGCAGCTGAGCCGTTGATTCACTTCGGGAACGCGCCGTTTGGAGCAGAGGCCGGGAGCATTCAGGCAGCTCGGGACGCAATGCAGATTTCGTTCTTCCACTGGGGGCTTCACCCTTGGGCGGGGTATGCGGTAATCGCAATGCCTATGGCCTATTACCAGTTCAGGCGGAACTCTCCGGGACTGATTAGCTCACTGTTCATTCCGTTATTCGGACAGAAGGCAGTAGACGGCTGGTTCGGGAAGATGATTGACGTGCTTGCGGTCTTTGCGACTTTGGCGGGGATAACTACGTCATTAGGTCTCGGGACGTTACAACTCAACAGCGGCCTTAACGAGATAGGCGGTATCGACAAGACAACAGTTATTCAGGTAGCGATAATAATATTCTTAGCGGTGTTCTACACTGGCTCTGCGGTTCTGGGAATCGACAAGGGCATTAAGTGGGTCGCTAACTTCAACCTGTTCATATGCTTAGCGTTGATGGTGATGCTGTTCTTCGTTGGGCCGTCAATCTCAATCGTTGACTCGTGGATGACGGGTATCGGGGACTTCTTGAGCGGTCTGGTCAAGGAAAGTTTCTCGATGGCTCCTTACGGCGGGAAGTATGAGTCTCACTTGAGGAACTGGACGCTGTATTACTGGGCGTGGTGGATAGCGTGGGCACCGTTCGTGGGTTCGTTTGTTGCGAGGATTTCGCGCGGAAGGACTATAGCGGAGTTCGTTGCTGGCGTGCTGATTGTTCCTGCACTCGGTAGCTTCACGTGGTTCGCGATATTCGGGACTTCTGCACTGCACCTGCAGTTAGTGAAGGGTATCGACATAGCGACTCAGGTAACCAAAGATATTTCTGTGGGGGTCTTCGCGCTGTACAAGTATTATCCGCTCGGGTTCATCATGTCCGTAATGATGCTGGTGTTAATCACGACGTTCTTCGTTACTTCGGCGAACTCTGCGACGTTTGTTCTGTCAATGTACTCGAACAATGGGGACCTCAACCCCTCGAAGTCAAAGATGGGAGTGTGGGGAGTGCTCATGGCGGCATTAGCGATTGTGCTGCTGATGACCGGAGGGTTGCAGAACTTGCAGACGGTCTCACTCACAGCGGCTCCACCTTTCGCAATAATCATGGTGTGTGCTTGCGTGTCGCTGTGGAAGTCGCTCACTAAGGACGAGCACGAAGGCAAGTTGTAAGGCGTGATATTATTGTGTGGCAAAATTTCCCGACAACAGGAGAGTGTTTAGTGATGCCGGACATAGGGCAGAGGCTGAGGGCGATTCCAGGAATGGATATAATCCTGAATTATGACTGGGTGCAGGACTGGACGGAGCGTATCGGCAAAATCAGGGTCAAGCGCGAAATCAACAAGGAGCTTGGGGAGATTCGCAGGCGTATTCTCAGTGATGAGGGCTTCGAGTTCTCCGCTGATGAGTTCCGTTCTTCGTGCCTTAATGCATTTGTCTCTGCCTCACGTTCCAGCTTGAGGCGGGTAATCAATGCTTCTGGCGTGGTCATTCACACGAATCTTGGGCGTTCACTGATAGCTCCTCTAGCTGTCGAGGCAATGACCCAAGCCGCACAATCTTACACTAACCTAGAGTATGACCTCAAAGCAGGTTCACGAGGCCAGAGAAATTCTCACGTTGAGGACCTTCTGTGTTCACTCACTGGTGCGGAGTCGGCCCTCGTCGTCAACAACAATGCGGGTGCCGTGCTCTTGGCCCTAAGTGCTCTGGCCAAAGGTCGTGAAGTCGTCGTGTCCCGCGGTGAGCTCGTCGAGATTGGCGGGTCGTTCAGGATTCCCGACATCATGAGCCTCTCTGGGGCTGAACTCGTCGAGACCGGCACAACCAACCGCACTCACCTCTTCGACTACGAGCGAGCAATAACAGACAGAACGTCAATGCTCCTCAAGGTACACCCGTCGAATTTTCGCATTGAGGGCTTCACTACGGCTCCCGAACGCAGAGAGCTATCACGTCTTGCCCATGAGCGCGGCCTAATCTTCATGGAGGATGCCGGAAGCGGACTCATGGTTGAGGGTGCTCTTCTCGGGCTGCCCGTGAATGCCGGAGAGATTAGCATAAAGTCGTGTCTAGAGGCCGGAGCGGACATAGTAACTTTTTCGGGGGATAAGATTCTTGGCGGACCTCAGATTGGGGGAATCGTCGGGCGCAAAGAGTTCGTTGACCGCCTCAAGAAATACCCTATGGCCCGTGCTCTGAGAGTCGACAAGGTTACTCTTGCCGGGTTCGAGACAACTTTACGCCTCTACGCTCAGGGACTCTACGACGAGATTCCAACACTGCGAATGCTCAGGCTGACTCAGGACTCCCTCAAGGCCCGTGCTGACTCCCTCGCGGAAAGACTCGCGTCCCGTCTCACGGCAGGCTCAGTAAGAGTCAGAGTCCTCGAGGTCGACGACGCAACCGGCGGAGGTTCCTGCCCAGAAATTCCCCTCAAGGGCTGGGGCGTTGAGGTCAACCACAACACGCTTGGTGCCGGGCAGATTCAGAAGCTCCTGCGTTTTCGTGAAGTGCCGGTGCTCTGCGGTGCTAAGGACGACAAGATAATTCTTCACGTCAGGACACTTCAGGAGGGAGAAGAGGAGACCGTGATTAACTCGCTGGAGGCTGTGCTGAATGTCTGAAGTATCGTTAGTTCTCGGGACTGCCGGCCACATAGACCACGGCAAGACCTCCCTAATCAACGCGTTA
>JAFPZI010000240.1 GCA_017417365.1 Synergistaceae bacterium | reverse complement strand
CTCGACACCCTCAAGGGCAAAGCGTGGAAGAAGAACGCCCAGAAGACCAAAGAGCGGGCGCAGGAAGAAGCCCGAGTACTCATGGAGATTTTCGCCAAGAGGGAGCTTGAACGCCGTGAACCCTTCGCACCAACCGACGAGGCTTATAGTGAGTTCGTCAAGGCCTTTGCTTACAACGAGACCGCCGACCAGCTCAAAGCAGTTAGTGAAATCATGTCAGACCTGTCAGGAAATTTCCCGATGGACAGACTTTTAGTGGGTGATGTCGGTTTCGGCAAGACAGAAGTAGCAATGAGGGCAGCGTTTAGAGTCGTGATGTCGGGGTTTCAGGTGTGCGTGTTGGTCCCGACGACGATTTTGGCACAACAGCACTACACCACTTTTCAGTCTCGGCTCTCGGGATTCCCTGTGAAGGTCGGACTTCTCTCTAGGTTCATCACCCCCAAACAGGCCAAAGAAGCAATAGCCCTCACAGCTGACGGGAAGATAGATATACTCATCGGTACACACAAGCTCCTGCAAAAAGGTGTGAGCTTCAAGAATTTGGGCCTGCTAGTAGTCGACGAGGAGCACAGGTTCGGCGTCATGGACAAAGAGGGCCTCAAACGTACTTACGGGAGCGTTGACATTCTGAGCCTCTCAGCGACTCCAATTCCCAGAACGTTAGCGATGTCGCTTCGGGGTTTGCGGAGTATTTCTGTTCTGTCGACTCCGCCGGAGGACAGGTTACCCGTAACGACATACACGGGGACATTCAGCCCGAGCACGATTCGTCGGGCAATCACTTATGAGCTGAACAGGGGAGGCCAAGTGTATTTCCTGAGCAACAAAATTTCTCGAATGCCCGAGTATGAACGAATGCTGACGGCGTTTTTCCCTGAGGCAGTGATTCAGAAGGCTCACGGACAAATGCCGGAGAAGGAGCTAGAACAAACAATGCTGAAGTTCTACGCAGGGAAGATAGATATTCTCTTGGCCACGACGATAATCGAGAGCGGCCTAGACGTTGGGAGGGCGAACACGATAATCATCGACAACTCCGAAGAATTAGGCTTGGCCCAAATGTACCAGTTGCGCGGGCGAGTCGGCAGGAGGGGCGAGAAGGCATTTGCTTACTTCTTCTACCCTGACAAGGCCTCGCTGAATCAGGACACGTTAGACCGTATCGAGGCCATAGCAACAATGACGGAACTCGGGAGCGGCTACGAGATTGCTCGTCGGGACTTGGACATTCGCGGGGGCGGGGACGTAGGCGGGACTCACCAGCACGGCAACTCTGGAGGGAACTACAATTTGTTCTACAGGATGCTTGAACAGGAGCTCAACAAGTTACGTGGCGTTCAGGAGAAGAGGCTAGTTGAGATTGACTCGGACAGGGGGAGCGGGTTTATCCCTGAGAGCTACATTCCTCAGAGCGACGTACGGATCACACTTTACCGCAGAATGTTGAACGCTGTCGGGATTGATGAACTCTCTGCGCTGACTGCGGAAATGTCGGACAGGTTCGGGCCCCTCCCGCCTGACGTGAAGTACCTTGCTGGGTCTATTGCTGTGAAGAATTTCGGTGCGCAGTTCGGGATTCAGAGTGTGAGCGTAAAGAAGGGGTTTGTTGTCGTGAAGTCTGACACAGGGGAAGTCCCGGCACAAATGAAGGAGTTCATCCGCACACTTGGCCGGAACGTGAAATATACCTTCAGCGCGTCATAGCCTTAATCAGAACGTCAGCTGCCTCACCCCTCGTAAGGTTCACGTTCAGCTCCGGCGGTGAGACCCTAGCAATACCCTTGAGGCGTTCAACGTCCTGTGAGGTCAGCAATTCATCAACCCCGAAGACTCCCAGCTCGTTATCTGCCGGATACTTGAGAGGCTCAAACATGCCATAGAGTGTCGCCAGCTGCACCGCCCCGAAGAATTTGTGTCCTGCGGGAACGTCCGAGTAGTTCGCCAACGACAACACCACCCCAGCGTCAATCAATGCTTTCTGCACCCGGACAGCTCTGACCTCGCGGGGCTGAATGCTGCTCTTCACCGACAATGCTGCCAACGCTCCGGCTGCCTGACCAGTCATCATGCAAATCGGCTGAAGTCTCAAGGCTCCCGCAGTCAGTCGGGACATGGATAAGTTCTTCTCTGCGGCTATCAGTCCGTCAACGTTCTTAGGCACAAGGATTCTCAGTGGCACCTGAAAATTTCCTGCCGGTGAATGAGTCTCAGAGTGTGCGGCCTTCTCCCCTAAGTCCTGCTCCAAATCCTCGTCAAAATTCGCGTGGTGAAGGTCAAGCTGATAACGTCCCACAGCTATAGCGTCCTGAAACTCGTTGCTGTGGTTGCCGCCCCTGTAGCTCAGGGAATTTTTGTGCAGTTCCTCAGAAGTTAGTGTGTAGCCGCCGATTATCCTTCTCGACTCCCTGACGTAAGGTATTGGGGGCATGTGCCGCGCGATTTCCTGCCATTCCTGCGGGAGGTCCCTTGCGGCTTCGGGAAGTTCATTGTACTCGTCCTCATCGACCGACCAAGACTCGCCAAGCTCATTCTGTACGTAGTAGATGAAGTGCAGAGTCTTAATGAGTGCGTCTCGTTCGACCCTTGCGCGTAAAGTTTTGTCCTCAAGGTAGGCTGCCGGAAGTCCGTACTTGTCTCCCCACTTGTATTGTCCGGGAAAATCATTGCCCCAATTCACGCTGGTCTTTGTGCAGCGGTCCCACTCCCCTGACTCCGAACTGAAGTCCCCGGGCAGGAATGAGTCGGGCAGTCCGCGATATGCGTTGTGAGTCGGGAAGTTCACCGGCTGCTTCACTGGGTAAGTTCCCTCGAAGGTGTGGCCGTTGCGGGTAACGTACTCAGCGTAGTTCAGGCGGGCCATGTCGTAACCGGGAAGCGGGGATTTGGGCTTGAGGTGTTCGGGGACTCCGCCGGGGAATTTCCTCATTATTGCCGTCCAAGTTATGTCCTGAATCATTGCGTCCTTGTCGATGTTGGGGGAAGCCGAGCGGCCTGACCTGTATTGAGCTCCGGCCATCACGAGAACGTCCCCGTATTCAGTTGCGTCAATCAGGACACGGCAGGAGATGTTGAGCTTGCCTTGAGGTGTCTGGATGATTACGCTGTTGACCTTGAGGTTTGAGGCTACGTTGTCTCCGCTGACGGTGATAACTTCCTCCGTGCCGACCGCAAGAACGCTGGAACTGTAGACAATGTCGGGAGCGTCCTCACCTCTGGCCATGTCTGCGAGAATTTTGCTGCCAACGTGAGGCTCAAAGGCTTTGTTCTGCGGGTCCCAGTAACACGTGGTTATGGATTTCCCCCGCGCTGCGTAGTACTCTCCGACTCTGCTCATGAACTCAGCGTAGAGTCCGCTCTGTTGTCCGCTTAAGTCGTCCATAGTGGAGACCCCTGCGGCAGTAGCTTGGCCTCCGAGCATAGTGCTTGGCTCAACGACGAGGACATCAACGCCCATGCGTGAGGCCTGAATTGCTGCGCTGATCCCCCCTATGCCGCCCCCAGCGACGACAACGTCATAATCATTGCGGATTTGTGCCCAAGACGGCACGGAGATTACTGACAGAATTAGTATTGCCGAGAAGAATTTTCTGCTCATTGAAGACCTCCATAATAATAATTGATTGTTTGTTGCTATAATTATCCCATCATTCACAAATTTTTACTCTCAACTGTCAGCACGAAAATTAAGGCAGGTGCATAAAGTATTATGGAGATGCAAAAAGGTTTCAGGGCCGAATTAGTAAAATATCTTAATATCGCGCATGGCTTCTCTGTGGATATGTCGGTCTCGGGTTCAGGTGTCTATGATTATTCCTGTTTTGGTGTCGACGAGAATAACAACCTCAGCGATGACCGCTACATGGTCTTCTACAACCAAACCCGCTCACCCAACGGCGAAATCACTTACACCTCAACCCCAAGCGGCGCAAAGTTTGACGTTAACCTAGAACAACTCCCGCCCTCAATCCAGAAACTAGTCTTCACTGTGAGCATTGACGGAACCGGCACAATGGGAGCAATCTCCTCGCACACCCTCACCGTGAACTACAGGAATGAATCCGCCCTCACAATGAGCCTCAAGGGCTCCGATTTCCAGCAGGAACGAGCAATAATTTCCGCAGAGATCTACCGCAAGAATAACGTCTGGCGAATCGCTGCAGTAGCTTCCGGCTTCAACGGAGGCCTTCGGGAACTCCTCAAGCATTACGGCGGCCAAGAACAACCCGAACCCGTCAAACCCCCACAGCCTCCCAAACCCGTAGAACTCCGCAAGGGGCAGAAAGTCAGCCTCGAGAAGACCACTCAGACACTCGGGGAAATCGTGATTAACCTCAACTGGCACAAGGGAGAGTCAAAGAAGGGCCTAATGTCTGTCTTCTCGTCTGGGAACAACGCTATTGACCTCGATTTGGGGTGCCTGTTCGAACTCACCGACGGCTCAAAAGGTGCAGTTCAGGCACTAGGCGGGAACTTCGGGAGCCTCGAGAACGCTCCGTATATCTCCCTTGACGGCGACGACAGGACCGGCGAGTCTCAGGAGGGCGAAAATCTCAGGCTCAACGGCAAGAAGATTCACCAGATAAGGCGCATTCTTGTCTACACCTTCATCTATGACGGTATCGCGAACTGGAAGGAGGCCGACGGAGTCGTTACGGTCAAATGTCCGGGAAGCCGTGATGTCATTGTGAGGATGGATGAGTACGACACAAAGCTCGGCACTTGCGCAATAGCCATGCTCGAGAACGTCAGGAACGAGACCTTCAGCGTTGAGAAGTTAGTGAAGTTCTTCCACGATAATAAGGAGATGGACGGGTTCTACAACTGGGGGCTTTCTTGGGGTCAGGGAAGCAAGGACTGATTGACGGATGAGCCTTCAGGAGCGGTTTGACTCCCAAGCGTCGGGAGATTTCGTGCTGCCTCTCGGTGAAGCTGAAGGGCCGCTGGTCGTTCGTCGTCCGTGCGTTGTTGAGGGGAACGGTTCTACGCTTTGGGCAAAGAAGGGGCCGGTTTTGGTCGTGGAGTCGGGGGGCGTAACGGTCAGGAACCTCCGCATTGAGCTAACCGAACAGGCCGCAGCACGTGAGGAACGCACAGCACTGAAGACTTCTCACGGTGATACGAGGCTCGAGAACGTGGAGGTATCCGGCGACGTTTGGGGGTTCTCTGGTGAGGCCGAAGTGTGGAACTTGCCGCGAATAATCAATCTCGGCAGTTTCGCTCCCGACTGCGTGAACTCCATAGCCCTAAAGATAGACTCACCGGCTCAGGCTGAAATTGTCTGCGGCATCAAGGGCACAAAGATTACTCCTCAGACCCTCGCGAAGGGCAATAACACAATCCTTCTTGAACTCGCTCCCCTCAAGGACAACACGATAATTTACGGCGAAGTATTCATCAAGTCCCTTGTGTCGAGGCGAATCTACATTACCGGCCGTGCGGAAGTGGGAGCGCAAGAAGTTCACGATACGTTATCTGCAGCACTCAAGGCGGAACGAGGGCAGCGGGTCTCACTCAAAGACTTTCAGGCCAAGACGATACGGATCGAGTACGTTCACCAGAAGACGAAGAGAGATTTTGAGCTTGATGCTTATGTGTTCATGCTCGGGAGCAACGGCCGGGTTCGTCGGGATGAGGATATGATTTTCTGGGGGAACATGGACACCTGCCCGGCAATACGAATCCAGAAGGCTAATGAATGTCCGTCAGTGTCCGTGAGTCTTGGCCAAATTGAGAGCTGGACTGAGAGAATCGCTGTGTGTCTGTCGATTTATGGTGATAACCCTGCGCAGAATTTCTCACTGAGCGTTGAGCCGTCAATAAGGGTTTACGCTGATGATGAGGAGCTATACACGTTCAGCCTAGACAACCTCAACCTAGAGAAGACTATCACGGCAATTGAGCTTTACCGTTACCATAACGAGTGGCGGATAAATTTTGTGGGAGCAGGCTTCAATAAGGGCCTGAAGAGATTATGCGAGAATTTCGGCGTTGAAGTCGAATAATTTTACGAGGAGTGATTAACCATGTCAGATTACGTAAGAAGGCTGCCGGTGTATTTGCTGCTGGACTGTTCCGGCTCGATGATGGGAGCACCGATTGAGGCTGTCAAGCAGGGAATAACTACCCTTCTCTCCGAACTCAAGGGGGACCCGCAAGCACTGGAGACCGCGTATTTGTCGGTGATAACCTTCGAGAGCACCGCCCGCCAGGTTGTGCCGCTCACGGAGTTAATACAGTTCCAGGCCCCGTCTATCGAGGCTTCCGGCATGACTGCTCTTGGGGGAGCGTTGAACGTTCTCATGGACTGCATGAATAACGAGGTCCGCAAGTCAACAGAGACACAGAAAGGCGACTGGAGGCCGATGGTGTTCATAATGACCGACGGCTACCCGACTGATGAGGACGTTCTGAAGAGTGCTGCGGCCAAGTTGAAGACCATGAAGACCGCCAACATTATTGCGTGCCTGTGCGGGGACGATGCTAACCCCGAGTTCCTGAAGCAGATTACCGAGTGCGTATTGTGGATGAATACGATCACTCCCGGAGCAATGGCGAACTTCTTCCGTTGGGTCTCAAGCTCAATCAAGATGACCTCAAGCAGTCTCAGCGCGAAACCCGGCGAGAACATTCAGCTTCCTCCTCCTCCGACCGGGTTCGTTGTAGTCCCGTAGAGTCATGGTCGCTAGAATGTTTATGCCGGCAGACCCGGACAACCCGGCAACCGTAACCCCAAAGCCGGCAATCCCAATACAGCCGGTGATTGCTCCTGCTCCGCCTCCCGTGCCAGTGCCGCCCAAGCCCCTTAGCGATAAGAAGGTTACTGACCAGACAGCGTTTTTGTGGAAGTATAAGCCGGTCCCCGCAGATGAGCCTGACCCAGCACCCGAATACGTTCACAAGACTCTTGCGTTCACTGGAGGGGAGATACTTTCTGCGCGTGTTCGAGGGAAGAAGCACAAGCACAACGGCACTAACTGCGATGACTGGTACGAGTTAGGCACTCACG
>JAFPZI010000239.1 GCA_017417365.1 Synergistaceae bacterium | reverse complement strand
GGAGTGGACGTTTTCAGCCGAGTTCGCCGTGACGCGGACCGTGGTTGAGTCCGGGAGTGTCGATGATCACCACAGGCCCTAAGGGTAACAGCTCCATAGCCTTGCGTACGGGGTCGGTGGTCGTTCCCTTAACGTCGGAGACTACGGCCAAGTCCTGACCCGTTACGGCGTTGACGAGGCTCGATTTTCCTGCGTTGCGCAACCCGAAGAAGGCTATGTGTACTCGTTCACCCGATGGGGTGTCGTTGAGGCTAGAACCGGAAATCTCTTGCGTTCCCATTCTTCATGGCCTCAATGTTATTCCGGGCAATCTCCCGAACGTTCTCGCGCGGTATCCTCATCAATTCGCGTTCAATCATCTCGTAGCCGATTCTCTTGGTCTCGGGTGAAGCATAGTCCTCGAGGTACTCAGTGAGAGTCATCAACGCATTCGGGTGGCAGCAGTTGAGGATCTGCCCGGACTTGCACAGGCTCATAAAGCGGTCTCCAGTCCTCCCGGCCCGGTAACACGCCGTGCAGAATGACGGAATGTGATTCTGTTCCATCAGCCAACGAACAACCTCATCAAGCGTCCTCTGGTCAGACACGTCGAACTGCTCAGTATCGTGCGGCCTCTCCTCCTCAGTGTACCCCCCGACACTCGTACGTGATGCCCCGGAAATCTGCGAGATACCTACCTCAAGCATTTTTGCACGGACTGCCTCGCTCTCACGCGTCGAGATAATCATTCCAGTATACGGCACAGCCACACGGATACACGCCGCAATCTTCGTGAACACATCATCAGGAATCGCGTTGTTGAACTCGTCCGGGTCAATGTCGTCGGCAGGTTTGACTCTAGGTACGCTTATCGTGTGAGGCCCCACACCGTGAACTGCCTCGAGGTGTTCCGCGTGCATGAGCAGCCCCGCAAACTCGTACTTGTACCCCTCAAGCCCAAAGAGCACCCCGAGTCCTACGTCGTCAATCCCGCCCTCCATCGCCCGGTCCATCGCTTCGGTGTGGTAGGCGTAATCGTGTTTCGGTCCCGTCGGGTGAAGGTACTCGTAGCTCTTCCTGTTGTACGTCTCCTGAAAGAGTATGTACGTCCCGATTCCGGCCTCCTTGAGCTTGCGGTAATTCTCTACGGTCGTCGCAGCTATGTTGACGTTCACGCGCCGGATGTCCCCGTTCTTGTGGTGAACGCTGTAGATTGTCCGGATGCTGTCGAGAATGTACTCAATTGGGTTGTTCACGGGGTCCTCTCCTGCCTCAATAGCTAGGCGTTTATGCCCCATGTCCTGCAACGCTATGACCTCCGCGCGGATTTCGTCCTGAGTGAGTTTCTTGCGGGGAATGGTCTTGTTCTTGGTGTGGTATGGGCAGTACAGGCAGCCATTGATGCAGTAATTCGACAGGTACAGAGGCGCGAACAGGACGATACGATTACCGTAGAAGGCGAGCTTGATTTCTTCGGCGACCTTGTAGATTTTGGCGATGGTCTCGGGGTCCTCACAGGCCAAGAGCACGGAGGCTTCTCGGTGAGTCAGGCCGGAGCAGGTGCAGCCCTTCTCGTTGAACTTTGGGCGTGCCTTCTCGAGGAGCGAGTCAATCAGCGCAGTATCATTCTTGTGTGCCTCTGCGTAAATCAGCGTGTCGAGAATCTCATCGTGATTGATGAACTCGTCAGCTTTCAGTGATGCGGGATTGTAGGTGATAGACATAGTTTTACCCTCCATTCTTACAGGTCAGACGGGATAAAGTCTTCCCTGCCAGAAAATTTTTGTGAATGCTGAGATTATAGCACCATTATTCACACTTAAGGACGAACAGCGTAATCTCCGAAGGGTCAAACAGCCTCATAGCGAACCCGTTCCACTGGGAGGTCCCGGGACTCACGTAGAGCCTCATGTTCCCGACCTCGTACCAACCCCGAACGAATCCCCCGTTGGCCCTCTGTACCAGCGTGTAGACCCCGGGAATCTGTCCTCCGTGAGTGTGCCCGGATACCTGAAGAGCTACCCCGTGTTCAGCGTTCCTTCTCGCTTCCCCCGGCTGATGGTCCATGAGGATTACCGGCACGTTCTCGGGTGAGTCCCTGAGTGCTGCGTCAATGTCGGGTGCGGTCAGTCCCATCCTCCCGCCTGTTGGGTCAGGAAGCCCAGCAATCACTAACTGTGAGTCCCCCGACGTGATTACTACGTGTTCATTCTCCAGAAATCTTATGCCAAGCCCCTTAAGTTCCCTCATCCAGCCGTCAAAGTCAAAATAGTACTCGTGATTCCCGGTTGACCCGAAAACACCAAACTTCGCGCGTAAATTCTTGAGGGGTTCAACGTCTCCTCTCCGGGAGTCCACTTGGCCGTCAACGAAATCTCCGGGCAGAAGGACAACGTCAGGGTTGAGTGAGTTGACCTTATCCGTTATTGCCTTAACGAATGAGCGTGGACTGAGTGAGTCTGCGTGGATGTCGACCATCATCGCTACCCTGAGTCCGTCGAACTCACGCCCCAATCCCGGAATGACCACCTCGTGTGCGTGAACGTCCGGGACTCTGAGGCCCTGATACGTGCCGTAAACCGTCGACAGGGTCCCGACAATCAGCACCAAGCCCGACGCATAGCCCGACGGGAATCGTGAACGTATTACAATTTTCCAGAGGAGCCAGAGGAAATCTTTTGCTAGAGTCATGAACAACGCAAGGATTATGAAGTTGAAGACTGCCGAAATTGCGAGGATTACTGGATAAGGCAGCTCCATAACGTCAAAGCCCGACGGTGTGCGCTGATATAGCATATTCTTCAGGAGGCCGGCCAAGAGCACCAGCGAGAATACACCCTTCAGCCACACGGGAGCTCTCAGGGGGAAAATCAGGCTTAGAATCTCATAGACGCACACGACGAACGGCAGAATGTAGAACAATCTGAACATGAATTTTACTCCTTTGCGATAATAGTTTCGTTCATGCTACCAGTTCTATAGCCCTTGAGGTCAAGAGAGACGTGCGAGAACCCCAAAGCCTTGAACTCGTCATAAATTCTTGTGCGATTGTCCTCCTGAACTATTCGGGCGAAATCTTCGGGCATGACCTCAATTCTTGCGAGGCGGCCGTGAAGTCTGACTCTCATCTGCCGGAAGCCAAGAGAGATCAAGAACTCTTCAGCTTTACCGACCATGAGTAATTTTTGCGGCGTGATGGCCTCACCGTAGACGAACCTTGAGGCTAGGCAGGCGTAAGAAGGTTTGTCCCAAGTGGGCAGGCCAAGTTCACGGGATAACGCGCGGATTTCGGCTTTCGTGAGTCCGGCATAACGCAAGGGACTATTTATGCCGAGTTCGTCAATTGCCTTGAGGCCTGGGCGGTAGTCTCCTAAGTCGTCAAGGTTTGAGCCTTCGATGACGTGAGCGAGTCCGTGTTGGTGGGCGAGGGTGAGTAGTTGCGAGAATAGTGCGCGCTTGCACAGGTAGCACCTGTCGGGAGGGTTGTTGGTGAAGCCGGGGATGTTGAGGGGGTCGGCCTCGAAGACTATGTGAGTTATGTTGTTGGTGTTGCAGAAGGTTTGTGAGGCTGTGAGTTCTCCGTGAGGGAAGAGTGGGGATGACAGGGTTATGGCTATAGCTTTGTCCCCTAGAACATCGTGTGAGACTCTGAGCAGAAAAGTAGAGTCGACTCCTCCTGAGAAGGCTACTGCGACGCTCCCGAGTGTGTGAAGATATTCCTGAAGGGCGGTGTATTTGTCCTGAGTGTCCATGCGTTAGGCCTCCTTAATGCATAACTTGCGGTGATGATAAGACATCATGTGGGACCCGAAGCAATAGAGTCGGGTGAAGATATTCCTGAAGGGCTGTGAATTTGTCGTGAATGTCCATGCGTGAAAAATTCCTCCTTAATATACAACAAAGCCCCATAGTCTTTCACTACAGGGCGTTACTCTCAAAATTATGGCGGAGAATGGAGGATTCGAACCCCCGGAGGCTTGCACCTCAATTGATTTCAAGTCAACCGCCATCGACCACTCGGCCAATTCTCCTCGAAAACTTGCGCAATTATATCACAATCACTAAAATTTTCACACAATCCTAATTTTCACAAGGGAGGGCTAATTTTGTCCGACTACTCAATCTCAAAAGTTCACCCTTCAGACAAGCGGAGTAACTCACAGATAGAAAAATTACTGCTCGCTGAAGGAATCCGGCGCGACAAGAACTTAGACTACACCTGCGCTGCCTACGACGACGACTACAACATCGTAGCCACCGGGAGCTGTTTCGGCAACACCTTACGCTGTATGGCCGTCAGTCATGACCATCAAGGCGAGGGCCTCATGAATCAAATCGTCTCACACCTCGTACAGCACGAATACGAACGCGGCTTCAATCACCTCTTCCTCTACACCAAGTGCAATTCCGCAAAATTCTTCGGGGACTTGGGCTTCTACGAGATTGTCAGGATAGAGGACCAAGTCGTCTTCATGGAGAACAGGCGCACAGGCTTCGGCGATTATCTCGCGGACTTGGCCAAGACCAAGAAAGACGGCGGGAAAATTGCTGCCCTGGTCCTCAACGCTAACCCCTTCACTCTCGGACACCTCTACCTCGTCGAGAAGGCCGCCAGCGAAAACGATTGGCTTCACGTCTTCATAGTGAGCGAAGATGCGTCCCTCGTGCCGTTCTACGTCAGAAAGAGGCTGGTGCTTGAGGGAACATCACACCTCCGCAACTTAATCTACCACGACACAGGCCCATACATCATCAGCAGCGCAACATTCCCGAGCTACTTCCAGAAGGACGGCGAAGCAGTAATCGAGAGCCACGCTAATCTGGACTTGGCCGTGTTCGTCAAGATTGCTCAGGCTTTGGGGATAACTTCCCGCTATGTCGGTGAGGAACCCAAGAGCCTCGTTACTGGAATCTACAACCGAATCATGTCCGAACGACTCCCACAACACGGAGTGGAGTGCGTGATTGTCCCGCGTAAGACCGAAACGTCCGGCCAAGTTATCAGCGCGTCGAACGTCAGGCAGGCAGTGAAAGAAGGCAGGCTTGAGGAGATTCGCGGCCTCGTCACGGAGAGCACTTACAGATTTTTCACTAGCCCCGAAGCCGACGAGGTCATAAAGCGTATTCGTGGAACAGAGAACGTAATACACTACTAGGGAGAGTGAACAAGTTGAAGAAACTGCTCAGGAAATTACTGCCCCGCTCGGCGTTCCGAATGATTAAGTTGCTGTGGCGTGAGGCTAGGTACCAAGTCAAATCCCTCATAATACGCACGAAAATTATGCTGTCCCTCCCGCTGAAGCCCAAGCGCACAAAAATACGCTTCGAGGTCCACATTGCCGAACACTGCAACCTGAACTGCAAGTCCTGCAACAACTTTTCATGCATAGCGGAGCCGGAGTTCGTGGACGTTGAGGAGTTCAGGAAGGACTTTGCGAGGATGGGAGAAATATTTTCCCACGAGTGCGAACAGATTTACCTCATCGGCGGAGAACCCTTGCTAAACCCCGATATTATTTTGCTCTCATGGAGACCGCACGGAAGAATTTCACGAAGGGCAATATTTCCGTCTTCACTAACGGTATTCTCCTGCCAAAAATACCAGACGGCTTCTGGAGAGCCTGCCATGATTACAACATAGGCCTTACCGTCTCCGAGTACCCAATAAAGATAGACATTGAGGGAATTAAGGCATTGGCTGAGAAATTCGGCGTGGAGTTCAGGTGGTCGTCGAGCCGTGAGGATTTCTACGTTGAGCCTCTGAACCTCAAGGGTAATAGCAATGTCCGGCTGAACTTTGGACTCTGCGTGAGGGCCAACAGCTGTATTGCTCTGAGTCATGGCCGGCTGTTCACGTGTACATTTGCTCCGAACGTCAGGCACTTCAACAAGAAATTCGGGACTAACATCGAGATAACTCCGGCGGACTCCGTGAATATCTATGATGAAGGGATTACGGCGGATGAGATTCTCCAGAGGATGAGCGAACCTATTCCTGCCTGCCGGTGGTGCAATCTCAGGAACAGCGACATACGCAGCATAGACTGGGGCATCACTCAGGGCAAAATTGAGGAGTGGACTTAGTGGCGGCCGGGTTGAAATACACCCGGTAATTTTTATGGTACAATGAGCGAAATTCAGTACAATAAAGGAGGTTGACAAGTTTGCGCAGAAATCAGTATAATGGCTCACGGCTCACGGCTCACGGC
>JAFPZI010000238.1 GCA_017417365.1 Synergistaceae bacterium | reverse complement strand
GGCGGAATAGTTGTGTACGACATGGAGAAGGAATTAGCGCGCACCCTAGCCAAAGAGCAGTCCAAGAGTCCCGACGAGGCAATTCAGGACCTATTCAGGAGGTTACGGCCGAACGAATTAGCCCGAATCGAGAACGCCAGAGACTATTTCCGGGGGCTACTTCAGGACCCTAGACGCTACACACTAGGGAGGGTAGGACGCTACAAGCTCAATCGCCGGCTGAACATGGACGTATCGACGGAGGCTAGGTTACTGACGCTCGATGACGTTATAGCAATCATCAAGGAAATGTTTGCGATGAAGGCGGAGGACAAGACTTCCGACGACATTGACCACTTGGGGAATCGTAGAGTGAGGTCAATCGGTGAGCTTCTGCAGAATCAGGTGAGAATAGGCTTACTCAGGATGGAGCGCATAGTTCGCGAGCGCATGACGACTATACCCAACCTCGACGATGTTACCGGGCGTGAGTTGATCAACGTTAGGCCGATAGCTGCGTGTCTTCGTGAGTTCTTCGGTTCTGGGCAGTTGTCGCAGTTCATGGACCAGACCAACCCATTAGCTGAAGTTACTCACCGCCGGAGACTCTCGGCACTCGGCCCGGGAGGACTGAGCCGTGAACGTGCTGGGTTCGAGGCTAGGGACGTTCACTACACCCACTATGGGAGGGTCTGCCCAATCGAGACACCAGAAGGCCCGAATATCGGTCTAGTGTCATCACTGACGACTTACGCGAGCCTAAATTCACACGGCTTCCTAGTAACTCCGCGCAGAAAAGTAGTTGACGGCAAGCTGACCGATGATATAGAGCTGCTCTCTGCCGACGACGAGGACAAGAATTATGTAGCTATGGCAAACACCCCGATTGAGGACGACGGGATAACCATAGCTGGGGATTCATGTCCGACGAGGCACGCCGACGAAATCGTTACTGTTCCCACCGACATGGTGAACTACATGGACGTTTCACCCAGACAGATAGTCTCACCGTCAACGGCGTTAATCCCCTTCCTTGAGCATGACGACGCTAACAGGGCGTTAATGGGGTCGAACATGCAGCGTCAGGCAGTGCCGCTTCTCGTCCCTGAAGCTCCAGTAGTCGGGACAGGAATCGAGCACAGAATCGCGAAGGACTCCGGCTCATGCGTAACTGCAAGGGAGGCGGGGATTGTTACTTACGTTGACTCTGACAGGATAAAGATCCGCAACAGCCACGGCAGAGAACGAGTTTACGACTTAATCAAGTTCCGCAGGTCCAACCAGTCGACATTAATTCACCAGCGGCCCCTAGTCAGGAAGAACGAGGAAGTTGAACGCGGGGACATCATAGCTGACGGTCAGGCAATCGAGAACGGTGAACTTGCTCTCGGTCATAACGTGCTTGTAGCTTTCGTGCCTTGGGAGGGCTATAACTTTGAGGACGCAATACTACTCAGCGAAAATCTCGTGAAGGAGGACAAATTCTCATCCATTCATATAGAGGAGTACGAGATTGACGCCCGCGAGACCAAGTTAGGTGCTGAGGAGATCACCCGAGACATTCCGAACGTCGGCGAGGACATGCTGAGGAACCTTGACGACGACGGGATTATCCGAATTGGTGCGGAGGTCAGTGCCGGAGATATTCTCGTGGGAAAAGTTACCCCCAAAGGTGAGTCCGACCAGTCGCCGGAAGAAAAACTATTACGCGCGATTTTCGGTGAGAAGGCCCGTGAAGTCCGTGATAACTCGTTGAAGCTGCCTAATGGTTCATGGGGAAAAGTCGTGGCAATCAAGCAGATGAACCGCAAGGACAACCCCGAAGCGTTGAGTTCGGGAGTGATTCGCTCCGTGAAGGTGTACGTTGCCCAGCGCAGGAAGATCACCGTTGGCGACAAGATGGCCGGCCGTCATGGGAACAAGGGAGTCGTGAGCAGGATTCTTCCCGTTGAGGACATGCCGTATCTGCCGGACGGGACACCCGTTGATGTTGTGCTTAACCCTCTGGGAGTGCCGAGCAGAATGAATCTTGGCCAGGTGCTAGAGACAATCATGGGCTTTGTTGCTCTGAACAACGGCTGGCATGTGTCTACACCAGTCTTTGAGGGAGCGAATGAGCAGGAAATTTTCTCGGAGATGCGGAAGATTGCTCAGTCCAAGTACAAGGATTTGACTGAGGACGGAATGATAACTATCCGCGACGGCAGGACAGGGAGGCCTATGGATAAGAAGGTTAAGATAGGTTGTATGTACATGCTGAAGCTGAATCACTTGGTCGACGACAAGATTCACGCGCGCTCAACGGGACCTTACAGCCTCATCACCCAGCAGCCTTTAGGCGGAAAAGCTCAGTTTGGCGGCCAGAGGTTCGGAGAAATGGAGGTTTGGGCCCTCGAGGGTTATGGAGCTGCGAATGTGCTTCAGGAGATTCTCACGGTCAAGTCCGACGACATCAGGGGGCGCGACAAGACTTATGAACGAATCGTGAAGGGTCAGAGCCTAGTGAAGCCCGGAGTCCCTGAGAGCTTCCGTGTTCTCGTGAAAGAACTTCAGGGATTGGGGCTTGATGTTGAGGTTCAGTTCAGCGACGGAACTCACGGGGACATTCCGATAGAGGACGACGACAGGCCGGTATTCATGGGCAAGCCTCAGGAGGTGTTCACGCCCTCGCCCAAGAAGCAGAGGAAGAAGAAATCCACAGCCGCGCCGGAAGATGGAGCAGACTTGTCGGACATCATGCCGTCGGTACCTTCTGAACTTACGCCGGAAGTCGCAGAAATGGCTGATGATTTGTTCGGCAGTGATGAACCCAGCGCGGAGGACTTGATGCATATGACGGAAGAATTCATGTCGCCCGAGCCGGATGAGAGCTTTACAGAGGAGGGGGAGATTTAGTCTTGGCCAAGAAGAAGGAAATTACAGGAGTAAGAATCAAGCTCGCCACTCCTGACAGGATACACGCAATCTCGAAGGGTGAAGTTACCAAGCCAGAGACCATCAACTACAGGACGTTACGGCCTGAGACCGACGGGCTGTTCTGCGAGAAGATATTTGGCCCCACGAGGAGCTATGAGTGTCGCTGCGGGAAGTACAAGCGTTCCGGCCCCAAGTTCAAGGGTGTAGTGTGCGAACACTGCGGGGTCGAAGTTACTGATAACAGGGTCAGGCGTGAACGCATGGGACATATTGATTTGGCTGTGCCTGTGGTTCACATCTGGTACTTGAGGGGAATCCCAAGCAGGTTAAGCCTTCTGTTAGGGACGAGCGCGAAGGACTTGGAGAGGGTGATATATTTTGCTCCCTCGCGTAAGACTAAGGACGGCTTCAAGGTTACAGCATCATCGAGGCCGGATATTATTGCAGTGGGCGACCGTGTGCTGGAGACTGAGGTGAAGATTCACTCGCACTATCAGGGGGACGCATTCAAGTATGAAGAGGTCTTCCAGCTTGAGTCGATAAAGAGCGTGCCAGTTGATGTGGGAGATGTTCTCTCAGCCCAGCAGGTCTCGAACTACAAGAGCAATTACGGGGACTTCAGCCTAAAGGTTGAGCCTGCATTCATACTCAGCAAGGACTCTGAAGACTTGGGGCTTGAGGCTGGTGCTATTGTTCCGCAGTCAAAGGCCGACGATGACGCAAAACGCGCTAAGACCGGCAACAACGACGCATTCATAGTTACGGCGGTAATCAAGCTCCCGAACGCTAAGGATGACGTGTACACCCGCGATGAACTCGAACTCCTCAAGAAGAGTTACCCCGGGCACTTCGAGATTCGCCGTTACCAGAGGGTGATAGATGACCCGAGCCACATAGTGATTGAGCCCGGCGAGTCTCCGTTTGTTCAGGGGGACGTAATCTTTGAGCACCAGCAGGAATTGTGCCGGAGGTACGACCCGAGTTTTGAGGCTGGCATCGGTGCGGACGGTGTGCAGGCGTTAATCAACAAGTTAGACCTTGACTCGCTTGCGGACTCTCTGCGCGAACAGATTGCGGACACTACCGGGCAGAAGAAGCGCAAGTTAATCAAGCGTCTTCAGGTTGTGGAGGACTTCAGGAAGAGCGACTCACAGCCTCAATCCATGATTCTTAACGTATTGCCCGTTATCCCGCCGGACTTGAGGCCGTTAGTACAGCTTGACGGAGGACGTTTCGCAACGAGCGACCTCAACGACTTATACAGGAGGGTAATCAACCGCAACAACAGGCTCAAGAAGTTACAGGCCCTCAACGCTCCCGAAATCATAATCCGCAACGAGAAGCGAATGTTACAGGAGTGCGTAGATGCCCTAATCGACAACGGCAGAGTCGGAAAAGCCGTGTTAGGTGCCGGCAACAGACCCCTAAAGAGCCTCACTGACTTACTGCGCGGAAAGAAGGGACGCTTCCGCCAAAACTTGTTGGGCAAAAGAGTCGACTACTCCGGGCGTTCGGTTATCGTAATCGGTCCTCAGCTGAAGATTTACCAGTGCGGACTTCCCAAGCAAATGGCGTTAGAGCTGTTCAAACCGTTCGTGATTCGCCGGCTTGTTGAGGGGGGACTAGCTCCCAACGTCAAGAACGCAAAGCGCAAAATCGAGAAGGGCGGCGGCGAAATCTGGGAGATCCTCGAGAACATCATCAAGGATCACCCCGTCATGCTCAACAGGGCACCCACTCTTCACCGTTTGGGCATTCAGGCCTTCGAGCCGGTCCTCATGGAGGGAAAAGCGATAAGGCTTCACCCTATGGTGTGCACTGCGTTCAACGCTGACTTTGACGGCGACCAGATGGCTGTACACGTTCCGTTGAGCATTGAGGCCCAAGCAGAAGCAAGACTCCTCATGCTCTCGGCGAACAACTTGCTCTCACCCGCCAGCGGAAGGCCCGTAGTTACCCCGACTCAGGATATAGTCTTGGGAGTGTACTACTTGACCGACATGCGCGCTGGACTCTTAGGCGACGGAAAGCACTTCATGAACGTTGAGGATGTCCTCTCGGGAATCTCTCACGGGACAATCCACGTCAACGCCCGAATCTGGCTCAAGGAGAACCCCGGCGAGTGGGGCCACCCCAAAGGACGCAGGAAGTACCTTCTTGACGGCCAAGAGACCTACGCGGAGAGTTTTGCGGAAGTTCAGGGGGAACCACGCACATTATTCTTCGAGACCAGCCCGGGAAGGGTACTCTTCAACACAAGAATCGCTCCCGTTTTGCGCTACGTCAATGAGCAGCTCGGCAAGAAGAAGATTGGCTCACTCCTCGATGACGCTTACGACAAGGTAGACAGGCCCGGAGTCGTTGAGATGCTTGACGAGATAAAGTCTTTGGGCTATCACTGGGCAGCTAGGAGCGGAATCAGCTTCGGAGTTCAGGCGGTCCGAATCCCCGACGAGAAGGCCATAATCACCCGCGCAACTCAGGAAGAGGACGACATTGCCAAAGAGAATTACGAGATGGGGCTATTGACGCATGATGAGTACCTTGACCAGAAGAGCAAACTTTGGGCACAGGCCACGAAGGATATTGCCGAGAAAATCAAGGAACACATGAGCGAGGATAACCCCGTAAGAATGATGGTCGACTCTGGTGCTCGAGGTTCGCTCGGACAAATGGGGCAGGTGGCGGGGATTCGCGGCCTCATGGCTGACCCAACAGGAAAGACCATAGACTACCCTATCACTGCGAACTTCCGCGAGGGTATGAACATGCTCGAGTACTTCATATCGACTCACGGCGCAAGGAAGGGGCTTGCTGATACGGCACTGAGAACGGCAAAATCCGGCTACCTAACGAGAAGGCTCGTCGACGTTTCGCAGGACTTAATCATCACTGAGCACGACTGCGGAACCGACAAGGGAATATGCATAATGCCCCTGACCAGCGAGGGCAAAGTCATGATTGGCATAGCTGAACGTATCGCCGGACGCACCGCACTTCACGACATCGAGCAGGACGGCGAACTATTCATCAAGGCCGGAGAGATAATCACTGAGTCAATCGCCAAGAAAATCGAGGCCGCAGGAATTAGTGAAGTTTGGGTGAGAAGCCCTCTTGCCTGCGCTCTCAAGAAGGGTGTGTGCCAGAAGTGCTATGGCCATGACCTGTCTTCACGTAAGCTCGTCCCAATCGGTGAGGCCGTCGGAGTCGTTGCTGCCCAGTCAATCGGCGAACCAGGTACTCAGCTCACAATGAGGACGTTCCACACAGGAGGTGTGCGTTCTGCGGAGGACATCACGCAGGGTCTTCCGAGAATTGAGCAGCTCTTCGAGGTCAGGAGGCCGCGTAAAGTCTGCATTCTCGCGGGACTCGACGGGCACATCAAGGAAATCATCTCCGAGGGCAAGCGCAAAGTTATCATTGAGGACGAGGACGGCAACACCATAACTCACGCGATACCTTCGGGGCAGGAAATCAAGGAAGGTATAGAAGTCGGTATGCAGGTCGAGAGGCTGACCCCGCTCACTGAAGGAAGCATTGACCCGCAGCAGTTGTTAGAGGTCAGCGGAATCAACGCCGTACAGAGAATGTTAGTCGACGAGATTCAGAACGTCTACAACTCACAGGGAGTCAGCATCAACAACAAGCATATTGAGGTGATTCTCAGGAAGGTTGCGCCCCTCAACAAGGTTAGGGTAGTCGAGGAGGGAGACACTTCGTACGTAGCCGGCGACATGATTTGGGAGGACGAGGCCGAGAAGACCGAACACGAGATCATCGAGGACAACGAGCGCAGAATCAAGACCGCCATTGAGAATTTCGCTGGAGATATTCTTATGGGTGTTGACAGGATGGAGGAAGGCATACAGGAATTTATTGGCCAGCCCCTAACTGAGGCAGCACTAAGCAGGATTCTCACCCCCGGAGTCATGATTAAGATTCTCACAGTCATGCACAAAGGCCAAGAAGTTGACGTGATTATAGGGAAGTCGGCCTTCAGGAAACGCCTTGAGGGATTGAGGCTAGTGCGTGATGTCAGGTTCGACAAGAAGGGCAAAGTCAGCAAGGGTTCAGTTCTCACCCGCGATGCCCTGAAGAGAATCACGACCGGTTCAACTCAGGTAATCAGGATAAGGGACCGCGAAATTCTCGGGCGCATAACCGACAAGAAATGGAGTGCCGATGAGAATCTCATGGTCGGAAGCAGGATGATCATTCCTCATGATACGCTTGTTACTCCGGCCTATGCTCAGGAAATTTCCTCAAGCGGTGTAAGAGACGTTAAGGTCTGGGCCGCCGTCGAACACATGAACGTAGCAGCTGCCCTTCTGGACTTCATGTCAAAGAGGGAAATTGCCGGACACGAAATCTACGAGGACGGTGAAGCTACTGGACGCTTTGTCGATGATGAGATTATGGCCAAGATTGCAGCCGGAGAGGTTGAGGAGATAGAGATAGAGGTTGACGACAGGGTAAAGGTCATCAGCCGTGCCGAAATGCTCAACAAGTTAATCACGACCGAGCTGAAGAATAAGATTCTCGTGAAGGCAGTTTTCCCCGAAGTGCCTGAACCCGAAGTAGTTGAACCTCAGCCCGAACCCATCCCCGAACCCGTGCAGGAGGAGAAGCCGCAAGAACCTTCCGACGACAACGGCCAAGTAGTGTTGGGTGATGTCGTGAGTGAACAGAGCGAAGAGCCGGAAGAACCCGAAGAGCCTCAGCCCGAACCCGAACCGAAATTTCACGGGGGCCTTGAACTCAAGGGGGCAATTCTCGACGAACTCGCGGAGATGAACCCGATAGATATTTACTTCAGGCTTCCGGGCACAAGAATCGAAGTCTGCCACCTGATACGTGATTATACGTTTGTGCAGAAGTTACGTGAGCTCCCCGAGTGCAAACCCTTCATTCTGGGAATAACTAAGGCTGCACTTGCTACGGACAGCTTCCTTAGTGCGGCATCGTTCCAGCAGACTGCACAAGTCTTGGCCGGAGCTGCTGTGAAGGGTGAGCTTGACCCGTTGAGCGGCCTCAAGGAGAACGTGATTATCGGGCACTTAATTCCAGCCGGTACAGGGTCAGAGGCCTTCAGGGGAATAACCTACAAGCCCAAGAAGAAACACTCCTTCAAGCCCGCAGCAGAGCTCCCGCAGAAGGAAGAAACACCAGCATTAGTCAGCGAAGACCTTTTCACGGAATAAGCGCAACAAAATACCCCTCCTGAAAAATTCTCGGGAGGGGCTTTTCTTTCTCCTCAGTCAGTATCTCAGACCGTATGACGGATAATATATTCTCTCGTCGTTGAGGGATTCTTTCTGGGTCTGGAGAGCCTCGCGCCCTTCACTGCCCATGTTCTGTGCAAGCATTGAGGTCAGGACGTGTACAGCGAACATTGAGCCGATAAGACTGCTCCCGAACAGCGGAGATTGATCGCTGACGTAGAAATTTATCCTCGAGTTCTCGCACACTGGGGCGGCTGGGCTGTCGGTTATCGCAGCAACACATACGCCCCTCTTGGCCGCAACTTTGACGGACTCTGCCACCTCGATAACGTAGCTCGGCAGTTCACAGACTATCAACATGTCGCCCTCACTGATTCCCCGTGCCTGTTCGGTCATTGACAGGGAACCTCGGCGCATTAGTACGCTCTTGAGGCCGAGTTCAGAGAAGCGTGTGTAGAGCCATTCTGCCGGCATTGAGGAGATTCCCCAGCCCATGCAGTATATTGCGTCGGACTCCAAGACGGCCCCGCAAAAGTCGTCAATTGCCTCACGGTTGAGCGTGAAGTTCTTGCAGGTCTCGTCGATATTGGCCTGTTCGAGGCGGCATAACTTCATGAGAACGTCAGACTCGTCGTGGTCTCTCTGGTCCATTGCCGAAGGGATTACCTGGTTCAGGAGCTTCTTCTTGAGGGTATTCTTGAGGTCAGCATAGCCGCTGAAGCCGAGCATTCTGGCAACACGTACGAGCTGGGCACGTGATACGCTGAGTCTCTCTGCTGTCTCGCTTATCGAGTGGAAAGCTACTTCCGGCGAGTTCCCGAGAATGTATTCTGCTACTCTTCTGGTCTTGGCCGGAAAGTTGTTCAGTCTTCCGCGAATCGTTTCTTCAAGCTGCTGTACGTCCATTACTCATCTCATCTCTCTATACTCACGCACCGTATGTAGTTCACTCCGCTTCCGCGTGAGGAGCGAAGGGTCCCGTGAACTTTTACGCTGTCTCCGTCGTTGAGGGAGGCGAAGACTTTCTGTTGTTCCTGATCGTAGACCCTCACCACGAGGAAGTCTTTGCGGGAGTGCCCGTCGGTGTCTTGGTTCTCCTGCCTCACTGCGAAGCGCACATAGCGTCCCGTTCCCGTCTCGCCCTCAGCTTGTGCCTTGATGATGTAGACGAAGCCCGAGAGTTCTACGGTGTTCTCTGGTTCTGCCGGGAGGGAGTCCAACTGTTCGGCATCGAGGACGGCTAGGTAGAGTTCTCCGCTGCCCTTTGAGGAACGCAATACACCCCGCACTCTCACGGGAGCTCCCTCGTCCAGAGATTTTAGGCATGTCTGGACTTCTTCGGGGAACGCCCGGGAGTTCAGGAAGTCCTTGCGTGAAGTTCCTGCCTGTCCGTTAGTCTCCTGCCTCACTGAGAAGGGGAAATATTTCTGTTCCTTCCTGCGGCTGAGGTGGTGAACAAGTCCCGTTAGTGTTACAGTGTTTATGTAGTTCATTGGCTATCATCCTCCGATTCATGAATAACAAATTGTGTGTGATGATTCTACAACTCCGAAAATTACCCTGCCACGTGGTAAGCACACAAAATGAGGCGTTAAGTTTTCGGGCCATTCGTGATATATTAATCCAAGCTCACAAAGATTTAGTGATAAGGGAGGCGGTATTCTTGAACATAATGAAATTTTTCGGGTTCGAGAATGACGAAGACGATTACGACGACGATTACACGGAGGACCGGCGGGGCAGAAAGACTTCACCGCGCAAGGAAGGCACCTCACGTTCAGCCCAGCAGGGGAACCCCAACGCAGGCGGGAAATTAATACTCTTCAAGGGAGTGGCCGGCGACAACGACAAACGCAGGCTCCGTGAGGCGTTCAACAATGGCGCAATGATTCTCATAGACCTTCACGACCTGAGCCAGAGAGAATTTGAGGAGGCCGGCAAAGACTTTATTACGTTCATGGGCGGAGTAGCATTTGCCCGCAACGGAGAAATCAGCAGGATAGAGCCGCTGCAGTTCCTGATAACCCCCAGAAAAGATATGTATGAAGACTGGTCAGAGGAGGCACCCCACGAATGACAGAGTTGCTCACAGCAAAAGATGTAGAAGTCAAGATGTTCAAGAAGGCGCGTTTTGGGGGATATTCGGTCCCAGAAGTTGAGGATTTCCTGAATCAGGTAGCCGATGACCTGGAGGCCTACACGATGCAGCTTGACGAGAAGGACAATCGGATTCAGGAGCTGGAAGAGTTCGTCCGCAAGCACGAGGCCATGACCGACGAGATCAAGGACGCACTAATTCAGGCCCGCAAAGCCGCGAAGGACATGGAGGAGCAGGCCCAAGCCGAGAAGGACAAGATTATAGCCGACGCACAGGCCGAAGCCGAACGGATGATCTCCGAAGCTGGTGCACAGGTACAGGCCAAGCTCGACGAGGCAGAACAGAAAGCCGCAGGGATAATTGCCGATGCCCGGTCGTCAGCTGGGGAATTATTGCAGGCCTCGAAGGACAAACGCGCTAAGGCCGAACAGAGTTACGCGACGCTTGAGCAGGAAGTAGAAGCCAGACGGCAGGAAGCGGAGACGGAAGCTCAGGGTATATTGGCTTCAGCGAGGGCAGAAGCGCGCAGGCTATTGGCGGACTCCAAGCAGGAAGCGTCAGACTATCAGGAGCAGATTCAGTTCTTGAACCTGAAGAAGCAGCAGTTCCTGAAGGATACTGTGTCGTTGCTGCTGGACTTCGGGAAATTCATAGACAGGGCACAGGATGATTTGAACGCGGAGATTTCTGAAAGCTCCTCACACGCTCCCTCACCTGCCCCCGCAGAGGACGCACCCCAGCCCGAAAGCCCCGATGAAGGCAGCCAAGAATAGTCCCTTGTGCCTGAGTTCAGCGATGATGATACTTGAGGGTATGGGCTCAAAGAAGGAGGAAGTTTTTTCTCGTCTTGGGGTCCGTACTCTTAGGGTGGGAAGTTACGTGGACAGAAGCAGCCTCAAATTTATTGATGAGTGTGTTTATGGTGTGGTCTCCGAACTAGGTACCGAAGCATGAAGGCGGCCAAGAGAAGGGTTTTCTCGTTTAGGGGGTCCGTAGCTAAAACCTGTGGACGCTCTCACACGCTGGGAAGTTGTCTGCGAACCCGACAGCAAATCATGAAGACAACCAAGAATAACACCCCGCGCCTAAGTTCACCAATAACCCTCATTGACGGCATAGGCCCAAAGACTACGGAAGCGTTCTCACGTCCCGGGGTCCGTACCCTAAAGCCTCTGGACGCCCTCACACTCGGTGAAGTTGTCTGTGAACTCGATAGCAAATCATGAAGACGACCAAGCATAACCCCCCACGCCTCAGTTCACCGATAACACTCATTGACGGCATAGGCCCAAAGAAGGCGGAAGCATTCTCCCACCTAGGAGTCCACACCCTCGAGGACATGTTCTACTTCCTGCCCAGACGCTACGAGGACAGACGCACCCCCAAACCACTCGACTCCCTCACTCGAGGAGAATATGAATGTGCCTATGGTGTCGTCTCAGAAATCGGGGCCGACTACGACAAAACCCGCGCAATCATCACCAACAACTCCGGCAGCGCAGAAGTAATCTGGTTCTCCGACAAAATAGCCTCCTTCCTCCGTGAGGGTATGAGGCTGGCACTTTACGGCAAAATTGATGAACGCTCGATTGTCCCGAGATTCGTTCACCCAGAGTTCGAGATCCTCAAGCCCAACTCAACCCCCACGATAATCGGCAAAGTTTTTCCCATCTACCCAGCAACCGCAGACCTCAATCAACGCACAATCAGAAAATTCGTTGACTCAGCTCTGGACTCTTTCTCTGAGGAGTGCCTGAAAGATTTTCTCCCGCGCAGAGTACTCAACCGTTACGGAATGATGAGCCTTCGTGAGGCAATCCTACAGCTTCACAACCCTTCCGACGAACGTACATTCATACGCGCACGAAATCGATTAGCCTTCGATGAGTTCTACCTCTTGCAGGCAGGAGTGATTATGCGCCGGTCGTTATACTCCTCCCAACTCAAGGCCAAACCCCTCAAGCCCGGGGAGAAATTCCGCACCTTCATGGACACACTGCCATTCACCCTCACTGACGCTCAGAGAGCCGCCGGCTATGAGGTCCTCGAGGACATGGACAGAGATATACCCATGAACAGGCTGCTTCAGGGCGACGTGGGTTCGGGAAAAACTATTGTTGCTGTGATTGCGGTGCTCGCGGCGTGCGACTCAGGTGCTCAGGCGGCATTCATGGCACCAACGGAGATTCTCGCGGCTCAACACTATATCACCCTGCGGAAAACTCTTGAGCCTTTGGGCCTGAACGTAGCATTACTCACAGGCAGCCTCAGAACCTCAGAACGCCGCAGAATCCTAGAAGGCCTCTCAATCGGGAGCGTTGATGCCGTCGTAGGGACTCACGCGTTGTTCTCAGGCAGCGTTGAGTTCGCCAATCTCGGTCTGGCAATCGTCGACGAACAGCACAGATTCGGTGTCCTCCAGCGCGGAGCTTTGGCCGCAAAGGGTCAGGCACCTCACCTCCTCGCAATGACAGCCACACCCATACCACGTACCCTGATTATGTCGGTCTACGGCGGTTTGGGAGTCTCAGTCCTCAACGAATTACCCCCAGGGCGCAAGGAAATTCACACAATCTCCCTGATTCCCCCGGAGGCCCCAAAGGTCTACGCAATGATCCTTGAGCGCGTCAAAAAGGGTGAGCAGGTCTATTGGGTCTGCCCCCTAATCGATGACAGTGAACGTGATTTAGCGTCGGTGTCCTCTGTGTATGCCCGGCTGAGAAATATTCTCCCTGACCTCACAATCTCAATGCTTCACGGCAGAATGTCCGTTGACGAGAAATCCAGAGTAATGCAGTCCTTCGCTGAGGGCAAGATTGACCTGCTCGTGGCTACCGTAGTGATTGAGGTCGGGGTCGATGTTCCGAATGCCACAATGATTGTGATTCAGGATGCCGGACAATACGGACTCGCACAGCTCCACCAGCTCAGGGGGCGAGTCGGGCGCGGGGAAGCTCAGAGCCTTTGCGTGTTGCTGGAGAACGCCGGAATCACCCCCGTTGGCCGTGAACGCGTTGGGGCAATGGTAAAATGTTCCGACGGGTTCGAACTGGCTGAACAGGATTTGCGCGCTCGCGGGCCCGGAGAAGTCTGCGGGACTCACCAGCACGGAGTTACGGATTTCCGCGTGGCAGATTTGGTGAGGGACGAGAAGATTTTACGTTTGGCCAAGAAAGAAGCTGAAGAGTTATTGCGTGAGGACCCGAATTTGGACTCTGAACCACTCCTGAAGCGCGAAATCTTGAGGCGGCTCGGTGAAGTCCTAGAATTGGCGGCGACATCATGAACACAGATACTAGAGAGAAATTCTTCAACGCGTTGTTACGGAGGCCGAGTACAGCAAAACAGGCACGCGGGATTCTTGAGCGTCAGAGAGTGAGTGATGAGGACGCGGAGAGGCTGATTCGTGAGGCTGAGGACTTGGGATTGATTGATGATGAGGCGTTCGCGAAGTTGTTCGTTGACGGGCATTTGTCTTGGGGAAACCTCAAGATTGCTCATGAGCTCAGTGTGAGGGGAGTCTCACGTGAGGCTATCAGCACGGCACTCGATGAGGCACAGGACGAGGCAGAGAGGGCTAGTGAGCTTGTCGGGTCGTGGAGGAAGGGAGGAATTGAGGACAGGAAGATAATTTCACGCTTAATGAGCAGAGGTTTCACGAACAAGTCAGTATTTTCCGCAGCAAAGTAGCTTGAAAAATTCCATCAGCAATGTAAAATTCAGTATAATTCACGATTCAAAATTTTTAGGAGGCGTTAAAATGTTGTCAAGTCAAGTCAAGTCAAGTC
>JAFPZI010000237.1 GCA_017417365.1 Synergistaceae bacterium | reverse complement strand
TGTCGCCTACGTTGTCGCCCACGTTGTCCGCGATTGTTGCGGGGTTGCGGGGGTCGTCCTCAGGGATTCCGGCCTCAACTTTGCCCACAAGGTCAGCTCCGACATCGGCGGCCTTCGTGTAGATTCCTCCGCCCACACGGGCAAACAGAGCTATTGAGCTCGCTCCCATTCCGAAAGCTGTCAGGGCAGTAACGTCGTTCAGGAACAAGTACGCACCAGCGAGCCCGATAAGCCCGAGACCAACTACGACCATTCCCACGATACTTCCGCCGGAGAACGCTACCTCGAGGGCATCACCGGCCGCAGTGTGAACTTCACCAGCAGGGGCAGCCGACTTCTCGAGGTCAACTTTGCCTTCAGCCGCTTCGATTCCAGCAAGGGCCGCGTAAGTCGTCCTGCCGTTGGAGTTGGTCGCAACGTACATGCCGATATAGCCGGCCGTAGCACTGCACACTGCCCCGAGAATGAACGCGAACGCCGCACCAAGTCCCAAAGCGGAGACCAGAAGAATCGCAACTACTCCGACGAACGGAGCCAGCCATGAATATTCCTTCTTGAGGAACGCCATAGCACCTTTGTGAATGATTTCGGAGAGTTCAGCCACACGAGGATGACCGATCTTGCTCTCCTCGAGTTTCTGGTAAACTTTCCAAGCGTAATAGCCTGCAAGTCCGCCAGCCACAAGAGTAATGAATACCAGGAAAAGCCACATGAATAAAATTACCTCCCTGTTAGAGTAGACTATTAGAATAGTTCAATTATAGCCTAAACACGGAATATTTTTTACGCGGAAATTCTACGGATTAGTCCCGCTGAATCGTAAAAGGTGTTATGATTTTTCCTGAATAGGTGCGGTTATGTGTACTAAGACCGCGCTTCGGGCCTCTTGCGGTATTGAGGCAGTGATTGATGACCCTGTGGGCAGATTTGGGAGGGTGTAAGAATGAGGCTTGTTGTGATTATTCAGTGTGAGGATGTCGTGAAAAGGTGTTCGGGTTTCCTGTGCATGAGGGACTTTTTCGACCGAGCGTGGAAGTTCGAGGGTTACCCCCAAGATACGCGCTGCATGTCCATAACCTGCGGGGGGTGCTGCGGGAATCTCTTGACCCCCAAGCTCGAGAACTTAGGCATGAGGCTCCGCAAAGAGGGCATGACTAAGGACGACGTTGTGATTCACTTCGCGACCTGCGTGTGTTCGGACAATTCTCACCGTCTCCCGTGTCCGTTCTTGAACAGGATGAAGGCGTTACTCAACCGCAAAGGGTTCACGAATATCGTGCTCGGGACTCACATTTCCCAGAAGGCTCAGGCCAAACGGGACGCGGGACTCTATAAGCAGTGGGAGCAACAAAATCCCCCCGATGACTCAGGGGGACAATCTTATACGTCAAAATTTGCTGTGTCAGTGAGTCCTGTGGCTGTGAAGCAGTTCGTGTTCTCGGCCCTTGATAAGAGTATCGTATATCGCTAAGGCTGTCGGGTTCTCTGTGGACTTCTTTATCTGTGTGTTCACGTCAGACTCATACAGCCCGTGCTTTCTGGCCTCCTTTGTCCTGAAACCGGCATGCCCCGGCTGACCTCCTCCCATGATACACCCTCTCCGGCAAGCCATGACTTCCACAAAATGGTAGAAGCTCTCTTCGCTCTTTATCCTCCTGAGCAAAGCATCTGCCTCACCCAGCCCGCTAACTACTGCTGCCTTGATCTCCGCTCCCTTGTACCTGAACGTGAACTCCCTCAACGCACCAGGACCGCGCACCCCGCTCTGCCTCAGCTCCTCAAACGCAGGACGGTCGGGCCCCTCGCACAGAGTCCTTAATGCCGCCTCCATAACTCCGCCTGAGTTCCCGAAGATTACTCCTCCTCCTGAACCCATACCGAACGGCATATCCGCTGCTTCTCCCTCCAGTAGGTCAAAGCGAATCCCGGCACGCTTAATCATCGTTATCATTTCTTCGGTCGTTAGGACGTAATCGACGTTCTGTCTGCCGTCCCTCTTGAGGTCCTCACGCAGAATTTCCGCCTTCTTGGCCGTGCAGGGCATTATCCCAACTGACAGAACCTTTTTGCCCTCGTTGTGTGCAGGGTCAGCGTAGTACTCCCGGGCAACTGAGCCCAGCATCTGAATCGGTGAATAGCTTGTGGAGATGTGAGACACAAATTCCGGCCACCTCTTCTCGCAGAAACTCACCCACGCAGGACAGCATGACGTGAACAGAGGGAAAGGCCCCCCTTCTCGTACAGCTCCAAGAACTCTTTGCTCTCCTCAAGAATCGTCATGTCCGCTCCGAACGTCGTATCATAAACTTCGTCAAAGCCCAAGCGGTGGAGTGCCGCCACAATTTTCCCCATGACGTTTTCGCCCTTCGCGCCCCCGAAAGCCTGTCCAGCTGCCACACGTACTGCCGGAGCAACCTGCGCAAAAACTTTCACGTCAGGGTCAGCTAGTGCCTCCCACACAGGCCGGATGTTCGTGTTGATAGTTATCGCTCCAGTAGGACACACAACACGGCACTGCCCGCAGTTCACGCAGTCAGTCTTGGCTATCTCCTTGTTGAACGCAGGAATCACCATCGCGTCAGTTCCTCTGTGGGCAAAATCTATTGCGTTGATCCCCTGTATACCCTCACAGACCCTCACGCAGTCTCCGCACAGTATGCACTTGTCGGGGTCCCTCACGATTGATGGGGAACTGAAATCCCTCTCGTGAGTCCTCTCCTTATAGCCCCAGCGCACCGAACTCACTCCCAGCCTGTGCGCTAAGTTCTGGAGTTCACAATCTCCGTTCTTGACGCAGGTCGTGCAGTCCCTGTGGTGTGAGGCCAGCATCAGCTCAATCAGCATCCTTCTGTAGCGCACTAGTCTCGGGGTGCTGGTCCTGATGTTCATTCCGTCTCTCGGCCGCTCGGAACACGACGCAAACATTCTCCCTCTGTCGTCCTCAACGTTGCACAGTCTGCACGCGCCATAGATTGACAGTTCGGAGTGATAGCACAGAGTCGGCAGGTCTATACCTGACTTCCTTATGACCGACAGAATATTAGGCTCATCGGTAAATTCTACGGGCTGTCCGTCAATTATCATTCTTCCCATTCTTCAGCACCTCCTCATGCGACATATATAGCTTTGAACGGGCAGGCCTCGATACACGCACCGCACTTTATGCACTTGGCCTGGTCTATCACGTAGGGCACTTTGGGCTTGCCGCTGATTGCCTGAACTGGGCACCCTCTGGCACACTTTGAACACGACCGGCATTTCTCTGGGTCAATGGTGTAATGCTTGAGCTTCTGGCAGACGTGGGCGGGGCATTTCTTGTTCTGTATGTGCTCTATGTACTCGTCGAGGAAAGAATTTAGCGTGCTCACCACAGGAAGGGGCACACTCTTCCCCAAACCGCATAGGGCCGTGTTGATGATGAGGTCGGCTAGCGTACGGAGTTCGTCAATGTCCTCCATTCTGCCCTGACCAGCTACGATACGTTCAAGGATTTCGAGCATCCTCAAGGTTCCTTCACGGCAAGGCACGCACTTACCGCACGACTCCCTGTGGGTGAACTCCATGAAGAATCTCGCGACCTCAACCATGCAGGTATCTTCATCCATGACGACTAGGCCGCCTGAACCCACGATTACGCCGAGTTTCTTGACGCTGTCGAAGTCCAGTGGTTCATCGAGCTGTGCTTCAGTCAGGCACCCTCCCGACGGACCGCCGATCTGCACGGCCTT
>JAFPZI010000003.1 GCA_017417365.1 Synergistaceae bacterium | reverse complement strand
TCCCGTCGGGTTGGTATCAGCGAGTGTAGCTTCAGTGTTTGTGATGTCGATGCTCTCCGTGCTGTCCTCAGTAACCCACCCGAAAGCCTTCGCCGTCTTGTTGTCGATGTAGGCCCTGAGCGTTATGGGCTGTGTTCCCTGAGTCGTTTTATCTTGAGCCGTAGTTGCGTCTGAGGCTGAGCCGGAGGTGAACGCCTTAAGCTTCGAGGTCGTCAGCTTCGGTGCTTGTCCCTTAACCTTTATGGGCAGAGTTACCGTTTCGGCTGTACCTGCGGCGTTCTCTGCCCAAATGGATACGTAGAACTGTCCGTCGTCGGGCATTCTGTCGAGGCTTCCAACTATCGCCATGATGTCTGATGACCATTTCAGGCTGTAGTTGCTCTTCTCGCTAAGGTTGAACTCATCCTCCCAAGTCAGCGGTGTCGAGAGTTGGTCAGCCGTAGGAGTTGCGTCCTCGTGGATGTATACAAAAATGTTGTCTGCTCCTGCGTTCTTGACTGCAACCTTGCCGGTGTACTTCTTGCTGGTCGTCAGGTCAGAGAGCTTCGTAGTCGTGATTACGGGAGCCTCGAACACCCTCCAGTCGGACGAAATAGTTACTGATCCCTTCGTCTTGTCGGTGATGTTCTTGTTCGTCGCCGTTACCGTTACGACGTTCCTGCCGTTCTTGTCAAACTTTGTAGCCTTAGTCAGTGTTCCCACAAGATAGGCCCTCGTAGTGTCTGACTTGTCGTCTGAGAGCTTGATTCCTGCCGGGAGGTTCTTCGCGCTCCAAGTTATCGGGCCGGGTGTGGCTACGAGTTCAATCATATTGCTATCCGTATACTCCCTGCCTACAGCGTCGCCGGCGGAGGGAGAAGTGGTATAGTCCGTAGTTTTGTGCGGTAATATGCTGTTGAACGTTACCTCTGTCCCCGTGATGTTGAACTTCAGGGTTACGCTGTCGTTGCCCGCCGCGTTGGCTACCTGGAACTTGACGCTCTGGTTCTTGGCGGTGTCCGTCGGTGTTCCGTAGATGACTATCGAGCTGTCAACCTCTTGAGGGTTTTCGTCGGTGGTCGTGGAGCCGTCGCCGTCGTCGCCGTTGCGTCTCGGGAGCGATCCAGTATTTGTGGAATCTCCGCCGGACGAATCTCCGCCCGTTACTGCACTGGGGTCAAACCCCTCTGCCATCGCTACCTGTAGTCCCGCAGGAAGGTCCCCGCTCGTCCAAGTGAGAGCACCTCCGCCGCTGACAACGAGATAGATCGGGGTGATCGCCCTATCCTCAAGCTTCATAGTGGGAATGCTGCTGAGGGCTATTGCAGTTTCTCCACCGTAGGTTACTTTGGCCTTCTTGTTGGTGATTACCGGCTTCGCGAGGGACATAACGATGTCAACCTTTGTCTTGCTGGTGGGCTCATCCTCTGCTGTGCCTGCGTCGTTCTCGGGCATTATCCACACGCTGAATGTGTGAGTCTTATCCGTCGCGCCGAAGACATCTCCGCCGTCGTTCCACTGGTAGGTTCCCGTAAGCTCGCCGGTCTTCTCGTTGAGCTCGATTCCGTCGGGAAGGTCTCCGCTGGCTACGGACCAAGTGATGACGTGATCCTTCGTGCCGCCGTCAGCCTTGAGGGTGGTCTTGAGAGCCTTACCCCAAGTGGCCTTGACTGATGTAGTCTTGAGGGTGGGTCTTGCGAGGACTTCCATTGTGTAGGTCCTGCTGATTTCGCCGTCTGCGTTCTTGGCGGTAATCTTGACTGACTTGTTCACAGCGGCCTTTGTGGGAGTGCCTGTGATGACTACCCAAGCTGTGCCGTTTGTGCCGTCGTATGTGGCAGTCTCACCATTGGGGGCCACAGTCTGTTCTCCACCGATATCAAGTACGGTTTTGCCCGCCTCGTCCGCTTGAGTGGCAGTCAGGCCCGTGGGGAGTCCCGTAACAGTAACGGTGATGGGCAGGGTTCCCTGAACTCCGAGTATGAACTGCTGAGTGTCGCTCTCGGTGGGCTCGGTCTCTTCGCCGTCGCCGTCGCCGTTGCGTCTCGGGAGCGATTCGTTAGTCTCGTCCGTCCCGTCGGTCGTCTCCTCAGCGAACGGGGCAATCGCTCTGTCCTTGACGAGAACGCCATTCCTGAAGAACGGTCCGATCATCTCTTTTGTGGCGGATGTGGTTTTGCCCATGTTGGCCTTGTCCGCCGGCATCCAGTTGAGGAATGAGGGTTTGGTGCCGGAGATGGTTACGGAGATAGCCTGTGCGGTCTCCTGTAAGGTCTCACCCTTGTAGTTCGAGGCCGTAACCGTGAAGGAGAACGTGCCGGACTGTGTGGGGGTTCCCGTGAGGGCGTGGGTGTCCGTGCTGAACTCTAGGCCGTATGTCGCGAGCTTCGTAACTTCGTCGTCCGCGATGGCCCAAGTAACGGTGCCGAGCTTTTCTTCGGATTGAGTTAGCTCGATGACCTTACCGTCGCCGAGATCTGTGCCTGCCTTGAGGCCAGTGATGCTCGTGGTCTTAAAGGTGGGCTTCGGGGCGTCCTCCACTACGACTGTGTTGACGGTAATAGCAATATTCACTGTTTTGAGATGGTTAGTACTATTGCCTAGCTGTGCCTGAACCGTAATAGTACCCGACTTAGTAACTGTTCCACTTAACGTGTTTGTAGAAGTACTACTCTGGTTAGGTACTGTTGTCTCAATATTCTCTAGTGAGAAACTTCCTAAGTCGTTGCCAGCAGTGATTGTCCAAGTGATAGTAGTGTCTGTGATTTTCGTTGGATTTGAGCCTGCACTAGTAGCACGTGAAGTTGCAACACTAAGAGGAACAGATATTGACGTGCCGCTGTCAATCCCTTCCAGACTTGTTGGAGTCGTATTTCCCGTTGAGAGGGTGCCCAGACCGTAATAGTAAGTCGTACCAGCAGCAGCCGACGACACCATAGCCGCAATCAGCAACATAGACAGCAAGAGCACGCTAAATATGCGCTTCTTCATGTGTAATTAAACCTCCTTGTCCTTTCTTCCCGTATTAAGTTTTGTGTGTTGGGATGATTGATCTAAATTTTGCTGTACTAATTCCATAGAGTCCCGTCCGCTTCAGGCCTGCACACCCGATGAGCCGGAGGGGATTCCTTCCCTTGTGCGCGGAGAATTTCTGTCTCTGCACCGCCTCCTTCAGTGATGCTCCGATTAATTTACACATACTCCACAAAGTCCGCATACACATTCTTCATCCGTGAATAGTGTAATGTTTCTTCTGTGAGAGTTTGTTACCCTTATTGACTACACTATGTATTTCGGAGACGCGATGAGCAATCTTTAGCGGGTATTGTACCACAAAGCCGAAAACTTGAAATTATTTAGGGGTAATAATTGGTAGACTGGGTGTGAGGTCTCGGAAGCGGAGGGCGGAATGTTAAGGGGTATGATAGTAAGATATTTTACTATTGTGTGTGGGTGTGAGTCTGTGTTCGGTGATAAATCATCTGGCGTTACTCTTTTGTGTCTCTTGGGATTCGTTATAGCACAACAAACACGAACAGAATCATGTGGCAGGGCAGCGTAATTCATGCTACAATACCGGCATTCACGATACATTCACAATAAGGAGAGACCTATTCGGCGTGTATGAGACATACATAAAGGCTGTAGGCGTAAATCTCTCACGCAAGGAGTACGGAGAAGATACGCTGTGGATTAAGATCTTCCTTCGGGGTTATGGGATAATCACGGGAACTGCGCCGTCATTTGGTTCTAGGCGCGGGCACTTTGGGGGGGAGACAGAGCCTTTTGTGTGGGGGGAGTTCACCCTAAAGAAGAAGCAGAAGAGTCCCAATTATTTTATCGAGGACGTTGACATTAAGGACGACATGCTAGATATACGCTGGGGGAGGTCTCCGATAGTATCGGCCTTCAAGCTCTCTGAGCTGGTGTTGAAGTACCTGATGCCCGGTCAGCCGGATGATGTTCTTATGGCTAATCTCTACTGGAACATGAAGCTGCTGACCTGCCGAAATATTCCCGTTGAAGTTGCGGAATGGAAGTTTGTGTGGAGCTGGCTAGAGGAGTGGGGGTTGGCTCCTGACCTTGTAGATTTCCACAGGTACAGGAAATTTTCGGATGATGAGATAGTTTTACTCACGAAGTTATCCCGGCTCAATTATGAGGGAGTGAGGCGGTTATTCTCGATGCCGATTGGGCTAGATATTCGGGAGAACGCGCTGAAGATTGCGGTGAAGCGGGCGATAGAGTTTCTCGACGAGAAGTAGGAAGCCTTCCTGCTTTCACGATAAGGGACTCTTTTGACGGGGGGTTTAGGGGTGAGGTGTATGTTCTATGTTCTCTGTACCTCTTGCCTTACTCGGTGATAACCCCCAACGTTGGTGGTGCTGTCCCTCGACGAGACTCCCTCTGCCACACGACATGGGGCTATGAGTAGCTGGGCCTCACTCGGAGAACCCCCAAGCTGGCGGTGAAGTCCTTAACGAGAATCCCCCAGCCCACAACAAGGGACTATGAGCGGTGTTTTGCCTCACTCGGGAGGCCCCAACACTGGCGGTGTTGTTCCCTAACAACAAGAAATCCCCCTGCCTCACGACAAGGGGACCCCAAATAGCGGTCAGCCTCACCAACCAACCGCCATCCACCAAACTTACGCAGACTTCTCGACTACCACATACTTTTCACCGGTCTTTATGCACTTGGCCGGACACACCTTCGCGCATATCCCGCACTTCACGCACAAATCCTGATTGATTACCGCTAAGTCATTCACCATAGTGATAGCCTTCTTAGGACACTTCTTCTCGCACACCGTGCACCCAAGACAACCAGCACTGCACACGCTCTTCACTATCGGCCCCTTCCAGTGGGATGCACACGCCACAATAACGTCCGCAGTAACCGGCACAAGCACAAATAGCCCCTTCGGACAGTTCTCAACACATGCACCGCACCCGACGCACTTCGACACGTCAACCTTCGGCAGGCCGTCCTCACCCATCGATAACGCCCCGAACTGGCACACGCTCACACACGTACCCATCCCAACGCACCCGAACGGACACGCATTCGGCGAACCCCCGGGCACAGTTACCGCGCTCCGGCAGTCGTTAATCCCGTCGTAGGTCAGCTGTCTCGGTGAAGCCTCACAAGTCCCCTTGCACCTCAAGAACGCCCTCACTGGCACAGACGCTCCAGCATCAACGCCCATTATTGACGCTATGACCTCCGCAACCTTTGAGCCCCCGGGAGCACACTTGTTGACCGGCGCACCCTCCTCAACGATTCCAGAAGCATACCCGTCGCACCCGGGATAACCGCACCCTCCGCAGTTGGCTCCAGGAAGGGCCGCACGGATTTTCCCTATTCGCTCGTCCTGATGAACACGGAAGACTATTGACGCAATCGCCAAGAGCACTCCGAATACTCCGCCCATTATCCCCATCAACGCTAGGGGAGCTATCATCACATGTCCTATATCCATTTTTGCCCCTCCTTACTTGATTATTCCAGTGAAGCCCATGAAGGCTATCGACATTAGGCCCGCAGTGATTAACGCCATTGGCAGACCCTGAAGCGAGTCGGGGATTCCTTCGTTGGTCTCGATACGCTCACGGATTCCGGCCATTAGGGATATTGCCAGAAGGAAGCCCAATGATGACCCGAGAGCGTTCACCAATGCCGCAGCAAGTCCGTAACCCTCATTCATGTTCAGGACAGCAACGCCCAGAACCGCGCAGTTAGTCGTGATTAGGGGCAGGAAGATTCCCAGAGACTTATACAGGACAGGGTTTAGCTTCTTCAGGGCAAGCTCCACGAACTGGACAAGAGCAGCAATCACTAGGATGAATGACAAAGTGTACAGGTACTCAAGGTGTAACGGCACTAACAGATAGTTATACGTCAGCCAAGTCATTAGGGACGCAAGCATTATTACGAACACGACAGCCGCACCCATTCCTTGAGCGGTCTTGAGCTTTGAGCTGACTCCCATGAACGGACAGCACCCCAAGAAGCGCGAGAGCAGGATATTATGTACGAATATGGAGCTCAGGAACAGCAGGAATAATTCTGTGAGAGTCATTCTACTTCACCCCGCAGTCTTCGTCGGCCTCAGTCTTGGTGCAGAACTTGGCCATTATGCACGAACCGCAACCCATAGGACGAGCTTCGGCAGGTGTAGCACCAAGCCCCTTCATTCTGGCGGCCCTAGCCTGAAGTGCCCTGAATGCTCCCATGCAGATTCCCAGAACTATGAACCCTCCAGGAGCAAGGATGACCAACATTGCCGGCTCAAAGCTCACTACAGGACTCCCGAACCACGTACCCGCCCCGAGAATCTCACGGATTGACCCGAGAAACATTAAGGCTATCGTGAACCCTAAACCCATTCCCACACCGTCAAGGATTGAGGAAAATACACCGTTCTTTGACGCAAAGGCCTCTGCACGCGCGAGAATGATACAGTTCACCACAATTAGAGGTATAAATATTCCCAATGACTTATTCAGTTCAGGAGCAAACCCCTTCATCAGGAACTCAATCACCGTTACGAACCCCGCAATCACCACGATAAATATGGGTATCCTGACCTCATCGGGTACTATCTTGCGGAGGAGCGAAATCACTGCGTTTGACGCGATAAGTACGAATGTTGCGGCTATACCCATCCCGAGACCGTTCTCGACGCTCGAAGTTACTGCGAGTGTGGGACAAAGCCCTATGCACTGCACAAATGTCGGGTTGTCGGAAAGTATGCCGTTGCCAATAATCTTCAGACCGTTCTGGCTCAATTTTTGCACAGCCCCCTTCTACTTTAGATTCGCTGACCAGTAATCAACTGCAGCGTTCACACCGTCAACTACGGCGTTCGATGTTATTGTTGCCCCGGAGATTGCGGCTATCTCGTCGGGATTCCCTGCGGCACCCTTTACGACCTTCAGCGGCAGTTTGGCCTTGTCCGTGAACTGTCCGTAGAACTCTGGCTCTGCGGCTTTAGCTCCGAGTCCGGGAGTGTCCGAGTGGTTCAGTATGTTTATGGCCTTGACCGTTCCGTCCTTCGTGATGCCTATGATGAACTGCAGAGGCCCGCCGTAACTCTTGGTCTCTACGGTCATGCACCAGCCAACTACACCGGAAGAGTCGGAGGCCTTCACAACGTCAAGGACCGCACCTTCTCCTATACGTTCAGCCTGCTCGAAGGTCTGAGCTATGGGCATTACGTTCTTGAACGCTTCGTTCTTGGCCGCAAGTTCGACCTGACGAATAGCTTGGCTCGTGAAGTGCTCAACAACTCCCAGAATTATTCCCGTAACGGCAGTAACAGCAAGCAATGTCCCGCCGAGATGTATAGCCTTCCTCACGTAGTCTGCAGTCGACACGGTATCATTCTTCACTACAGCTTCTGACATGTTATTTGCCTCCTGTTCTCTTGAAGTAGCCGTTCTTAGGTGCTCCCAAAACTCTTGGCGTTGTGTACTGGTCGATTAACGGCACAGCAATATTCATGATGAGGATTGAGAACGACACACCTTCAGGGTAGCCTCCCCAAGTCCTGATTAACGCCGTCAGCAATGCACACCCGGCCGCGTAAATGTACTGCCCCTTCTCGCTCATTGGGCTTGTTGTGTAGTCGGTAGCCATGAAGATAGCTCCGATTAAGAGGCCTCCCGTGAGCATCTCGTGAATTGGGTACATACCTCCGCCGTGATTGAAGAGTGCCGAAAGAATTGCTTTGGTAAGAATGTAGGTTAAGGGTATACGCGCGGAGAGTACTCCCTCCCACACGAGGTAAGCACCTCCCATTATGAGCAGTAATGAGCTGGTCTCACCGATACACCCGGCCATGTTCCCCATGAGCATATCACAGATTGAGGGAAGACCGGCAACGCTTCCTGCCTTCATTGCGGCGAGTGGAGTAGGTCCGCTGATTCCGTTAATTGTCCAAGTGGTCATAGCTGAGGGCCAAGAGATAAGCATCATTGCTCGTGCGGCTAGGGCAGGGTTGACGATGTTGCAGCCAATTCCGCCGTAGAACTGTTTGACGATGATTATTGCGAAGACTGAACCAACTACGGCCATCCAGATCGGAATCGTAGGAGGAAGGTTATACGCCAGCAGGAGTCCCGTAACGACTGCGGACAGGTCATTAACGGTAATCTTTGTGTGCATTACGTACTTCTGCCAGACCCATTCGCTTACCACGCAGGCCAAGATACACGCGGCAATCACTCCGAGCGACCGAAGGCCGAGAAAATACACTCCCATAATTCCCGCAGGTGCCAGAGCAAGAATCACCATGCCCATAATATTTCTCGTGGTGAACTCTGAGTGTACGTGCGGTGAGGTTGATACGGTTAATTTTGTGTTCATGACTTATTTCGCCTCCGCCGGTTTTTCTGCTGCTGCCTTTGCTTTAGCTTCTGCTGCTGCCTTGCGTCTTGCAGCGTTCACTGATGCTTTGCCGTCCTTGTAGCTCTGGACCAAGTGCCGTGATGCCGGACATGTGTACGCACAGCTTCCGCACTCTATGCAGTTCATTCCTCCGTGAGCCTCAAACTCTGCGTATTGCCTCCTGCGGACGAAATGGTCTAACGTTGTGGGCTCCAAGTGCATTGGGCAGACCTCGACGCATTTACCGCAACGGATACACGCGCTCTCTTCGGCAACGTAGGCAAGCTTCTTCGTGAGGGCCAAGACTCCAGACGTGCCTTTGACGACCGGGACATCAAGGGACCTCATAGCGATACCCATCATTGGGCCGCCGGAGATTATCTTCACGGGTTCCTCAGAGAAGCCTCCGCAAGCGTTGACCAGTTCACGAGTGCTCAGGCCAAGAGGGACTTGAAGATTTTTCGGTTCGACAACGGCATCACCAGATACGGTAACTATGCGTTCAGTAACCGGCTGGCCCTTCTCGATAGCTGCCCAAATCTGCCAGACTGTGCGGGTGTTGAGGACTATGCACCCAACGTCAGCGGGAAGGGCGGGGACTACGGGGACTTCCTGACCGGTAACCGACCAGATGATCATCTTCTCTGCGCCTTGAGGGTACTTGACCTTAAGGGGCATGATTCGGATCTTGGGGTTCTTGTTGTGTTCGGTCATGGTCTGGATTGCTTCGGGTTTGTTGCTCTCGATTGCGATAACTCCTTCGGCCTGCGGGAAAATCTCCAGAACGAACTCAAGGCCTCGCAAAATCTCGTCAGGGCTCTCAAGCATCAGCCTGTTATCGCAGTTCAGGAACGGTTCACACTCTGCGGCGTTGATGATTACGTGGTGAATGATTTTGTCCTTCGGGGGTGAGAGCTTGACGTGAGTCGGGAAACACGCTCCCCCGAGACCAACGAGCCCGGACTCACGAATCAGCTTCACGTAGTCGGCGGGTGTGGGCTTGTGTCCGAGAGCCTCGTGAAGGGACGGAGCTGGGGTATATTGTCCGTCGCTGTCGATAACTATGCTCATCTCCATAGCTCCCGTGAAGGCCATTCGCGGTTCGATAGCTTTGACTGTGCCGGAGACCGCTGAATATTTCGGTGCGGAGACGAATGCGTCAGTGTCGGCGATTTTCTGTCCGGCCAAGACGGTATCACCCTTCTTGACGATTGGTGAACACGGTGCGCCGATGTGCAGTCCCAAAGGATAAACGAACTCTCGCGGTGAATCCGAAGGCCTGAGAAGTTCTATGGCCTTGTGTTCTGTGAGAGCTTTACCTTCCGGCGGGTGGACTCCGCCTAAGAACGTCGGCAGGTTCATAGTGATTAATGCACTCCCCTCAAAATGTTAATTAGTATAGGAAAATGAATGATTGTATTATAGCGTAACTGACAAGATTTTTTGGGAGGGCGAGAAAAAACCCCGCTTTTGTCGGCGGGGCGTGGGTTGGTCTTACTCTCTGTCAATCCCTCGAAGAATGTCGTCCGGCTTCCTCCTTGAGGGCGTTATTCGCAGCTCGATTGCCGTTACTATGACGTTCAGGGCTCCGGCGAGAACGAAATATATCACAGCCACAGCGATTAACGGGAAGAACGCTTCATAGGTCCTGCTCCTCACGATGTCCCCCATCTTGGTCAAGTCCTGAACAGCGATATACCCCACAACTGATGTGGACTTTATGAGCATGGTTACTTCTTCCCTGAACGACGGCATAAAGTGCAGGGCCGCCTGTGGAAGTATCACCGTGAAGAACGTTTGCAGGTCCGTGAACCCAAGAGCATACGCCGCTTCTGTCTGTCCGCTGTCGACCGCACCCGTCCCGAACGTCAGCATCCTATAGACCGCTGCCCCAAAAGTCAGAGTGAAGGCAATTATTGACACGATTATTCCGCTGATGTTGACGCTGCCAAAAACTATGTAGTACAGAATCATCAACAGCACAACAATCGGAGTACCCTTGATGAGCCACACTGAGAATTTCGTGATGGCGTTGGCAACTATATTCCCTGTCCGGCAGAACATGAACGCAATGAACCCCAAGAGCATTCCGCAGAAGATTGACGAGACCGTGATAATCATCGTGTTCATGATACCCTCAGCAAAGAGCTTCCACCTGTCCTCGCGAAGAAATGTCTTCCTGAAACTTGAGGCTATGTTCTCCCAGAATGACGGCCCGTCGGTGCTTGCGGGAAGGACGGGCTTCACGGCTGAGTCTGCGCTGACCGTGAGTGGGACTGCCTGACCCTTCATGACGAGAAGGACATTGCCGGACTTCATCGTGGGAGTTGAGGTGAAGAGGGTATTTTCTGCGCGCTCGGGCGTCTGGTTCATGGACTGGGTGAAATCGCTCTTGCCCGCCTTCACTGAGGAGATTACACCAGTTAATGACATGTTCTCGACCTCAAGTGAATACCCTTTGGCCTTGCAGAACATCACCGCTAAGTCAATATCATACCCGACAATCTGGCTGCCCTTGACGTAGGCGAACGGCATCATCGAGGCATCAACAGCCATTCTTACAGTGCCGTTGGTGTTCGGGAGGTGTGAATAGTCCTCAATAACTTTCTTGCTGTCATCCTTGCCGAGCCACTTAGCGTTGAGAGCGTCTATAGTCCCGTCATCCCATAAGCCTTTTACGAACTCGGAATACTCATCACACAACTTCCTGCCCTTCTCTGTGCGCGAAAAGATCGGGTAAAGGTATGTCTCCCTCAATGGAGGATCAACGCGGGTGAGTCTTTGGTCCTCGTTCTCTGCGAAAATCGCTGCGGGCAGTGAGCAGCACATAGCATCAATTTTCCCGGCCTTGAGTGCTGTCAATAGGTCGGTGAGGGAGTCATAGTACGCTACTTCCGCTGAAGGTATACGCTCCGGCACGAGTTCTGCGCAGACTGTCCCGACTTGGACCCCGATACGTTTTCCCGCGAGGCCGTAGTAAGGCTCAGAGAAAATCAGGAGAGCGAGATTTTCGGGAGTCGGGTTGAGTGCAGCACCGGCAAAATCATATTTCCCCGAAGCAACAGCAGGGATTATTGCGCCGGAGTCCATAGCAGTAATCTCGAGGCCGTAGCCGTAAGCCTCACAGAACCTCACAGCGAGGTCAATATATATCCCCGCAAACTCATTCATCGGAGAATGCTCACCTTCTGTTGCCATCCTGAGAACGCCTTTGGGTGCAGGAAATTTCTTGTAGTCCGGGATAATCTTTGCTGACTCGTCCTTGCCCGTCCACTTATTGATTAGGGCCTCAAGTTCTCCGCTGGCCTTAATCTTGCGGATATACTCGCTCATCTCATCACATAACTTCTTGCCCGCCTCAGTCTTCGGGAAGCCGTAAGCAATATCATAACCCTCAAAGCCTGCAAGTCCGGGTGATGACGGCGCATTCACGGCAGGTGAGTCGTCAGCTTTCAGACATGCCATTACCGAATGGGCCTCACAGTAAGGCTCAGAGAAATACACTGCCTCCTCGTGTTCATCCGACGGCGTGAAGTCTCCTACAAAGTCTACTTTTCCCGAATTAACCGCGGGAATCATCGCGTCAAACGCCATAGTCTGAACATTGAGGCCGTAACCATGAACCTCACAGAACCTCACGACAATATCTATATCTATTCCGGCTAACTTTGTGCCCTTGTAGTACGTGAACGGAGGGTAGCTGCCTTCTGCTGCGTATGTTAGGGTGCCGTTCTTTGCGGGAAGGTTCGAGAAGTCGGGCGGAACCTTTGAGGATTCATCTGCACCCTGCCACCTCGAGAGGATTGCGTCAAGTTCCCCGCTGGCCTTGGTTTTGCGGAGGTATTCACTCACCTCATCGCATAGCTTCCTGCCTGCCTCCGTCTGTGCGAACGCGAAAGAGTAGCCGAAACTCTCACCCACAGGTTCACTCATTGCTGTGAGCTGGTCATCTTCTGCGGCCATTAGGGCAAGTACAGGTGAGTCCACTAGGAACCCCTCAATTTTGCGGGTCTTGAGGGCTGAAGCTAAGTCCGGGTAAGTGTTGTAGTATTGGACTTGCGAGTGTGGGAGAGTGTCAGCGGCCCATTTCTCCCATTCAATTATTCCCGGCTGCATCCCTATGGGTTTTCCGTCGAGTTCAGAGAAGGACGAGTATTTAGGCCTGCGTGTTGGGGCGGCTCTCTTGGGCTCCGGCTTGAGTACGAGAAGCAATGTCTTCACAGCACAGACACTCTCAGAGAACCTCACCGACTCGGCTCGTTCGGGGGTAATGCTGATTGCGCCGATACCAACATCACACTTCCCGGAACTCACAGCAGGAATCACAGAGCTGAACCCCATTTCGCTGAACTCCGGCCTGTAACCCCTCTCACGGCAGAAGCGCAGAATAATATCAACGTCATACCCGGCCAGCCCGTTACCCTTGACGTACGAGAACGGCGGGGTCTCGTTGTCCAGAGCGATTCTGATTGTGCCGTTGGTGTCGGGAAAATTCCTGTAGTCGGGAATAACTTTGCGCCCCTCATCACCTCCGAACCACAGCGCCCGAATCTGGTCCAATGTCCCGTCATACTTCATGCGCCGGATATACTCGTCAATCTCATCGGCTAGGGGGTTGGCCTTCCGGGACTTCGGAAAGATAAACGCATTGTCGACACTGCCCAAATTTTCGTCCGAGTGAATGAACTTGCTGTTCTCCCTCTCAAGCATATAGATTATCGGCTCATCCATAGCAAAGGCATCGATTTTCCCGGAGTCCAGCGCGGCAATCAGGTTGGCGAGAACGTCAAAGTACGAGAGTTCTGCGTCGGGAATATTCTTCTTCACCATCTCGGCAATTACTGACCCAACAGGGACCCCGATACGCTTCCCCCTGAAGGCCGAGAAATCACCGGTCCCTGACTCCCCATCAAGGACAACAGCAACGTACTTGACCTCGAAAAGGGTATCGGACGTGTTCTTGTGGACCGGCCCGGGTATGGTGCTTACCCTGAATTGTGGGCTGTTGAGCTGCTTTATGTCTGAGGGTGAGTCTGAGGGTGAAGAGAGGCATATTCCGGGAAAGAGGAGAATAGCTGCGAGAAGTACAGTGAGGCATGAGAAAATTTTACGGATGGACATTGAGACCACCTTTCATGTATTGGGATTGAAGCACGAATTATACCGCAGAAAAAATGATACCCCCAATCGCTGAGGGCATCATAGCTTGCTAGTTTATCCTTATGTAGAGGGTACGTTTTGCTGTTCCCTTGTTGTTCGTCGCAATCACACGAACCTTGAACTTCCCGCTTTCTTGCGGTGTCCCCTCAATCACCCCCGAAGAGTTCAGAGTGAGTCCCGCAGGAAGTGTCCCGGTGTAGCTCCACGTGATTTGGGGGCTGCCGGTCGCTTCTAGCTGTGCAGTGTAGTACTGGCCTCTTGTCCCTTGAGGCAGAGTCTTTGTCTTGGTCGTTATCTTGGGCTTGACCTCCTGAACCTTAAGCCTGACAAGCCGTGTGTTCTGGCCCTTAGAGTTCGAGACCGTTGCAGAAAATTTCCCGCTGAACGCCTCCGTTGGCACCCCCGAAATTACGCCGGTATCCGGGTCAATCGTCAGTCCTGTCGGCAGACCTTCCGCGCTCCAAGTCATAGGGGAACTCCCCGTAGCTCTGAGCTGCGCAGAATATTCCGCACCCAACGCCGCACGAGAAATAGAACATGTTCTAATTTTCGGGGCTTTGCCGTCAACTGTGAGGGTAAATTCTTTCTCCGCATACACCGTACCATTCTCGCCCCTCACTGTGAATGTGAATGTCCCGGTCTCAGTCGGAATCCCCCAGATTACCCCCATGTTGAGCCTCAGACCGTCCGGCAGTTCTCCCGCAGAAATGCTCCAGCTTCTAGGGTACAGGCCGGATACAGATAGATTCGTGGTGTAGATTTTCCCGTAGACAGCAGCAGGAAGTGATTCGGTCGTTATGGCCATTACTGGATTTGGGTTGGCGATTGTGAGCGTGAAAGTCTTCTCGTCGCTGCCCTCTATGTTCTTGGCCGTTACGGTGAACGTGAAAGTTCCTGCCTCAGTCGGATAGCCGAAGAGGTTCCCAAAGTAGCCGAGATAGACCCCCGAAGGCAAATCACCATCAACTGTCCAGATTATTGGCGAGGTCCCGTCAGCCGTGAATCTCGCGGAATATGTAGTGTTGAGGGTACCGTCAGGGATGGAGTCAGTAGTGATTGTTGGTGCCGTGAACCACGAGGACGGAGTCGGCGAGGGGTTGTCGTTGTCGTCGTCATCGTCGTCGTCAGGGTCGGGGTCAGGGTCAGGGTCGTCGTCGTCATCGTCATAGCTCGGTGAACTTGAGCCGGTCAGGAAAGTGAAGGCCTTGATGCACGCGTTCAACGGTACGACTCTTCCGCTGAAGGCCATTGACGTTCCGTCGGTCCAACGGCTAGCGGGTGG
>JAFPZI010000236.1 GCA_017417365.1 Synergistaceae bacterium | reverse complement strand
TGGCTGTTGTCGACGCAGAATATTTTGCGTGAGAAGAAGGGGTGCTTTCTTCAGGGTCCGGGTGTGCCTGCGATGCCGGGGGCGTTTTCGCGTTTGGGAGTGAGTCATCTTGTGGTGCCTCTTGTGAGTGATGCCGCACGGATTGAGGCGCATATTTCTGCTGGGGGAAGTGCGTGGTTGTGTGAGGGGTTGACATGGAGGGTGTTTGTTGGGTGAGGTATGGAGTTATCGTGTGTGAGTGAGGGCTAATTATCTCTTGGTGAATGTGAGAGCGTGTAGCTATGTGGGTGAAGTATGGGTGTCTGGTGTGAGTGAGGGGAATATTTCTGTTGGTGAGTGTGAGAGTGTGAGTAGCTATGTGGGTGAAGTATGGGTGTCTGGTGTGAGTGAGACTATATCCCCGCCGGAAATAGTGCGTGGCTGTGCGGGGATCTAACATGGAGGGTATTTGTTCAGGAAAATATATAGTTAAGGTTGAGCAGTCAAACAGCGGAAAATTCGCAAACCTTGTGCTATAATGCATTCATCAAGAAGCAGAGGGGCTTCAAGATAAACGATCCATAACAAGAACTCAGAGGGAGGAATATAGAATGGCAAAGGCAGTAGTAGATCAGGATGTATGCGTAGGCTGCGAGTCATGCGTAGGAGCGTGCCCCGTAGGAGCGATTTCCGTGAATGACGGCAAGGCCAGCGTTGATGCGGGTGCTTGCGTGGAGTGCGGAAGCTGTGTGTCAACCTGCCCGGTGAGCGCAATCTCCCAGTAAGGTTACACACTAACAATCGAGTAATTCACAGTCGGCAGGGTAACCACAAAAACCCCGCCGATTTTTTTGCGTTTTTTGTGAACTTTTCCCCGTCAACCAACCCCTAACCCTTTTCAGAGTACAATATAGGCATTCACACACAGGAAGGAGATAGCTTACTGCCATGAAATTTTTGCTGCCTTCGGACACACCGCACGGACAGAGGGACGCAATCACCGCCGATGACGCGAAAATCACCGTTGAAGCCGGTGCAGGAACGGGCAAAACTTGGGTGCTGTCGGGACGTTACGCCAGACTCTTGCTGGAGAACTCGGACCTTTTGCCGAATAATATCCTCACTCTGACCTACACAGAGGCCGCCGCAGGAGAAATGAAGCACAGGATTGAGGAACGCTTGAGGCAGGAACTAGAAGGCTCAGACGATTACGACAGGAAACGCGAAATCCTCGAAGGAATGTCCGACTCGTGGATATCGACTATTCATTCATTCGCAGCGAGGCAGATTCGCGAGTCCGGCTTGTCCCTGGACATTGACCCGAAGGCCTCAGTGATTACTCCACAGCAGGAACAAGACTTCTGGGACAGCGTAAGGGAGGCCGCAGAGTTCGCACGTCTTCAGGCTCTGGCACGGAGTTACCGCAATACCCGCCTTGAGTCAGTCGCAAAATCTCTCGATGGGGACGAATATTTTTCTGCGGCTGTGGCAAAGTGGGGTGCGGACAAACTCAGCCATTTTGCTGCGTCTGCTGCGGAACTTCACGCGTCTTCCGGGCGTTCTTGGGAGGACATGTTAGGCTGGGTTGAGAATGACACACTCATAACTTCTGCACGGGCATTAGTTGAGCGTATCACCCTCCCTGAATGGGAAAAAGTCTGGGGGATATTTTCGTCTATTCCTCCATTGCCTAACCCGAAGACTAAGGGCCCTGAAAGCGTAGGAGTAATCTTTAATCAGCTTTTGGAGAGCTTCAGAGGACGCACACCCGACAAAGGGACAATATATGACTTCTACGCAAAGATTACCCAAGCCAAGAGCACGGGAGGGAATCCGTTCACAGCACTCAAGGAATACTTAGGCGGGCAGACTTTTGCTCAATGGAGGGATTCACAGCCACAAGCTATCGTCGAGGCCTCACAGGGATTCTATGACGACTTCACCTATCAAGAACTCAGGATGCGCAAAACCCTCCTGAAATTCTGCGCAACAGCTTGGGGAATTTGGGACATCATGAAGTCAAGAAGGGGCCTGCTCTCGTTCTCTGATATGATCCTCCACGCAAAACGCTCGATCCTCTCAGGAGGAGGCAGCCGGAAATTCTCACACATCCTAGTCGACGAGTTCCAGGACACCGACCCATTGCAATACGCTATGATTAACTCACTCGTTGATGACACCAAATTTTTCGCCGTCGGGGACCCAAAACAGTCAATCTACAAGTTCAGGCACGCAGACCCATCACTATTCGCACGGACAATCCGCGAGTCCGACAAGCGCATAACTCTCGGAGTCAGCTTCAGGACACGCAAAACCCTCCTCGGCAAGATTAACCGCCTCTTCTCGGCAATCTGGGCGGACGGTCTCGGGCAGTCCCAAGCAATGAGCGGCCTGAAGTATGAATCCCTTGACCCTGTGAGCGACACGCCAGAGCGCAACTCGGGAACAATGCCGGACTTCCGGATATTCCTAGCACCTCACAACAGCAAGACCACTAAGCAAGCCTTGACGAATCTAGCCGACACTCTGGCCAAGAATATATCTGGCTGGGTGAATGACGGCCTCACGATTTGGGACAAGAAACAGCGAATCATCAGGCCCGTAAAGTTCTCGGACTTCGCTATTCTTGCACCAAACAGGAATATTTACCCAGTCCTTGAGGAATCTTTGGCCAAGTTCGGAATCAAATCCATTCAGGACAAGAGCACCGACTACTTTGCGCGCGGGGAAATCGCCGACGTTGTGTGCACCCTCCGAGCTGCCGCAGACGTGAACGACGAATTTTCCCTCATGGGCTGGCTGATGTCCCCGTTCTCTGGAGTCAGTGAGGATGACGCGGTCAAGACCCTAGCAATGTCCAGCAAATCTCACAGGCCGTCAGAGATTATCCGGCAGAATTTCCCTGAGGCTTATTCACGGCTCGAGTACTTGGCCCTAATCGGTGAGACCGAAGGTCCGGCAGGAGTGATTGAGGCGTTTGACCGGGACCGTTCGTGGTTGTCGAGTTACCGCCCTGACGACAGAATGAGGGTGTTGCGCAACCTCAGGCTTGCCGTGTCGATTGCCCGGAACTTCCAGCAGTCGGGGAATGCTAGTCTCACGGCTTGTGCTGAGTGGCTCACCCGCAGTGTTCGTAACGGAGTCAGCTTTGAGGAGCCTGCGTGGCATGACGACGGTGAAAACGCTGTACGTTTGGGGACTGTGCATTCTGCGAAGGGACTCGAGTACCCCGTAACTGTGGTGTTCGAGCACAGAGTCCAGAAACGCTCAGAGACTGAATCACTCAGGCCCTCGCGTGAACTTGGCCTGGCGTTCGTGAATCTTCCTGACGAGGTCAAGGCGGATTTGCCCGACGACTTCAAGCCCAAACTTGCGGGGTGGGAAAAATTATTGTCCGAACAGGGGGACGCTGAGGAGGCCGCGAGACTGTTCTACGTTGCAGCTACACGGGCACAGGACAGCCTGATTTTCTGCGGACTGGTCAAGGACGGAGGAGAGCCGCACTACAACACTTGGACGAAATTGCTCCTCGACAACGAGCACGAGACCGACAGGGAGGAAGCCGGAGAAGTTCTAGGTTCCGGCAGCAATAATTATCAAGAGCCTATGATAGTAAAATATCTTACTATTATGCCCTCTTGCAATTCTTTGCGGCAGATTTCGGCGAGTTCGTTCGCTCTGTTCGAGTGGTGCCCCTTCGCTTGGAGGAGGAGCTACAGGCAGGGCTTGACCCTAACGTGGCAGAGTCCCGCAGAAGACTCGGACTCTTACGACGGCCGTTCGGGAGGCTCGGGAGGCTCGGGAGGCTCAGGAGGAGCGGAACTCGGGAGCCTCGCTCACTGGGTGCTTGCCCGCTGGCCTAAGGGTGATGACTGGGAGAAGGATTTACGGCACTGGCTCTATGACCGTGAAGTCCTCCCGAAGATGCCCGGTTGGTTACGTGATACTTGGAGGCACGGAGACAAGGACTCGCTGTTCTCGTGGCTGAAGAATTTTGCGGTCAGTGATTTGGGTACAACGCTCATGACCCGCACGGACATTCAGCGTGAAAGACGGTTTAGACTCAAGCTCAACGACTCTACGACCCTCGCTGGAGCAATTGATGCCCTCTATGGAAACAGTGTAGTTGACTACAAAATTACCAGCATAGACAGGACACCACCGGGCCTCTATGAGTCTCAGCTGGACTTTTACGCCCTCGCTGCCCATGAACTCACGGGAGCGGAGACCGTGAACACTGATATTGCGTTCCTCAGGGAGAATACTTTTGCCCACAGGGAGATTTCGGAGTTTGACGCGGTTCGTGAGAGGGTGATTGAGGCGGCCTCAGTGTGTGCGTCTGGTCCGTTTGTCCCGAAGAAGCAGCACTGCGGGGCATGTCCGTTCAAGAAAGGATGTGTGAAGAATAATGCAGGAATTTATGAGTGAGAAGCACAAGCAGAAGCATAACGAGCTTCACCGGGAGCATTACCTGACGTGCGAGAAGTACTACATATTTGAGTTATTGACCGTCGCCGGAGGAATGATGGGGCTTTACACGTACAGTCTCAGGGGTCAGGTATTCTGCAATGCCCAGACAGGAAATATAGTGAAGATGGCTGCGGCAATAGGCTGGGGGAGGTACAGAGTCGCAATGTACTATCTGATACCGTTTACGGCCTATATTTTCGGTACTATCTTGTCGGAAATCCTGCCGGAAAAAGTCAAGCGCACGAAATTTATACGCTGGGACACTATGCTTGTTGGGATTGAAATAGTAGTTCTGTTCCTTGTGGGGTTTATGCCGTTCACTTGGCCGGACCAGATTCCGCAGGTGATAATAAACTTTCTGTGCGCTATGCAGTTCAACACGTTCCGGCAGGCTGAAGGTGTCCCTATGGCTACGACGTTCGTAACGAACCACGTCCGGCAGATCGGGATAAGCATAGCCAGAATCATCCGGCACCACGAGCAGGAAGCCGAAGCCCGGGCGAAAATCGCAAAGCACGCGAAGATTATTCTTGCGTTCATGTTGGGAGGGATTACGATTACTGCGCTGGCTCCGTACCTTCGGGAGAAGACTATATGGCTTGCGATTATCCCTCTGAGTGCGTGTTTTGCGGTCATGCTGGAGTCCGATTTGGTGTATGAACGCGCAATGCTGGACCTGACTCCGCACGGGCATTAGCGGAATGCTATAATACCGCCTAAATCACAGGGAAGGACTGATTTTGTTGAAACAATATTTATCGTCAACGCTGAAGTCTGCTGAACGTGTATTGCATGTTCACGGCCTCCATGACTCAGCAAGAAAGCTCTACCGCTGCGTGAAATATTTTCTCGCGGCCAATTTTGGTGCACCGTTCACCATCAGCAATCTCGTCATCAGCGTCGGGCAGGCCTGCAACTACAAGTGCCGGGACTGCGGAAATTTTGCACCCTACGCTCCAGCAAAGTTCAGGCGTTACAGCTTTGAGGACCTGAAGAACTGGATTACCCTGCTCGCACAATGCACGGACGGAATCCACACAGTACAGATTCAGGGCGGCGAACCCTTCCTGTATTCTGATTTGGGAAAAGTTATCACCCTTTTGCGGGAAATACGCACGGGGGGGGGGTAGAATTACTGATATAGATATTGCGACTAACGGTTCAGTTCTTCCCAGCAATCAAGTAATCAGCATAATCAAGGCAGCTTGTGCCAATGTCAGGATAAGCGACTACAACATTACGCCCCGTAAGACTCAGGAGCTGATAACTATTCTTCAGGAAAACGGAATTTCTTACAGGATGTACTCGTTCGCCGGCGAAAACGGCCTCTGGTTCAACTGCGGAGGAGTCGACATTCATAATTACCCTGAGGCTGACAGAAAGTCTCTCAGAAAACGTTACGAGGCCTGCGCGTTCAAAGGGTGCCTGACGCTTGAGGGAGGCCGGCTTGCGAGGTGTTCACGGGGAAATGATGCGCCGGAAATTCAGGGCTTCCGTCCCGGAGAAGGGGACTATTTCGTTCTCGGAAACTATGAGAATGTCCCTGAACGGAGAAAGGCTCTCATGAAGTACTACTTTTTCCGGCACTACATGGAGGCCTGCAGGTATTGCAACGGGACTGACCCCGCAAACATGGTAGATGCGGCCGTCCAGATCGAAAGCTGAACATAAAATATCCCCCGGCCTGTTTCAACCGGGGGCTTCTGTCATGAATATCTCTGTCCGTTACTCTCCTGCGTAATCCGATGCAAGAATCACTGCTACCTGCCTCGCGTCCTCGTAAGGGTCTGAGAAGTCCGTGAACAACTTCCGCTCCTCGTTGACCGTGATACCAGCGCAAATCATGTCAACTTTCCCGGAGTTCACCGCCATAAACAGCGAGTCGAACGGGTAAGCGACAATCACTAATTCCTTGTTGAGCTTCCCGGCAATCAGCGCACACATCTCAATGTCTATTCCTGTGTAGCCGTCGCCAACCTTGATGTCATAGGGAGGGAACCCCGACTCAGTCCCGAGATAGAGTTTTCCTCCGGCAGCCCCCACGTGAAGGTCAATGTCTTCGGGCCTTGCTGCTGTTGGGTCTTCCTTGTACTTCAACATTATTGCCTCAAGCGAGCCGTCTGCCTTGATTTCTGCAAGTGCCTTGTTCACCGCGTCAAGAAGTTCCTTGTTGCCCTGCTTGAAGCCTATTGCGTACTGCTCAACGGTGAGGGCATCAGGAAGAATCTTGAGGGTTTCGGGGTCATTCTTCACGAACTGTTTGGCCGGAGCCTCGTCCATTATCGCGGCCTGAATCTTGCCGACCTTGAGGGCCTGTATCACGTCCGTAGCCTTCTCGTAAGTCGTGAGCTGGGTTTTGGCCTTGTCCCCGAGCATTTTCTTGGCGATACCTTCGGCGATTGTCCCTCTCTGAGTACCTACTTTGAGGTTCACGAACTGGTCCGGCTTGGAGATGTTCAGCCCCTCAGCAAAGCAGGCTCCCGCGCTCAACGCCAACAGAATTATTGCTGCTATGAATTTCTTCATGGTAAATATTCCTCCGTCAATCAGATTTTCTCTCGAATGCGGGATATTATACCCTGAGTAAAAATCTTTCACAAGGCCGGTCATAGACTAAACTTTTGTTCACTGAGTATCACCTGTGAGCAGCATAACGGGATTATTTGCCTTCATCATGGTTGCGTCAGGTGTGAGAGGTTTTGAGGAGGCCGCTAAAATCTGCACAGCCTCGAAGTTCGCGAAATCCCTCAACAGTTCACAGGCCTTGCTGAAAGTCTCTAGGGTAACGCAAGCAGCCACAACGCGGACCCTGTTATGAATAAATCGAACATGTTCTATTATTCCTGCGAGTTCTCCATCACTGCCGCCTATGAAGACGTGTGAAGGTTCAGGAAGACCTGCGATTACCTCAAGTGCCCGGCCGTTGTGAATCTCTATGTTGTGGAGGCGGAATTTCTCTGCGTTGCGGGCTATGAGGGCTGCGGCTTCCTTCTTGTGTTCTACGGCGTGGATCTCGCACTCCGGGAACTCTAACCCCGCGCTTACGGAAATACTGCCGGTACCTGCTCCTATGTCCCACAGGATAGAATCTTTCCTGAGGCTGAGGCGGGCAAGAATCACGCTTCTTACGGACTCGTTGGTCATGACGATACCCGGGGCCCGCAGAAATTCGCTGTCTCTAGGGTGAAAGTTCTCTGGCACAAAGGGTGAATTGTTCCTGATTAGCATTAGTGATAGTTCGGGGGACTCATGGTTCACGAAGTCGTCTGGTCTTCCGAAGAGTACACGTTCTGAGTCAGAGCCGAGATTTTCGCCTATGACCACGTCAACGCCGGATAGGGGTAAAAGTTTTCTGCAGGCCCATTGAGGAGAATTATTCTTGTCGCAGAAGAGTACTACGAGACGATTGCGTTCTACGAGGTTCAGGAACTTACCGGCCCTGAGACTCCGGCCATGACCTGAGAGAATTACGGCATCGCTCCAAGATTCACAGGCTCTGGCGCAAAGTGTTTGTAGTGAGCTGATTCCGGGAAGGACGGTGATATTTTCGCGTGGGAATCTGCGCTTGACGAGGGGTAAGAGGCTGTAGAGTCCCGGGTCTCCAGAGACGAGAATAACGACTTGGCCGGACTCTTGGGCGATTCCTGAGAAGGCCTGAGCAAAATTCTTCAGGTCAATAACCCTTTTGCCGTCGGGAATCAGCTTCAGGAACCGCGACGAACAGCACACAACTTCAGCGCGTGAAACTGCCTCCCTGACTTCGGGCGTAAGGCTTCCCAAACCCGCACCGGCAATGATTATCTCAGGCATCACGATAGCTCCCCAACACTTGGCCCTCACCGTCAATGAACACTGCACTAACCTTCATGCTGTTATTCGTCCTCTCTATGGCTTTGTGCGCAACGATTTCCGCAAGTATACTCCACACACGGCTATAGCCCTCAGACCTGACGATTTCGGCGGCCTCGTTGGCGGTGTTTGCGTGGTAGACACGTCCGACGAGTTCAGGACATGCGCCCATCAACGCTAACTGAGTGCAGAGGGCCTCAAGACCTCCGCCTGAGACTTTGCTGTGTGTGTTGAAGCTGCCTGCACAGACCTTGAGGAGTTTTCCGGGATGCCCTGCGATTACTGCGCGGGTGAAGCCGAGTCTTTGTGCCTCATCGAGGACGCAGCCGGGGAAATTCGCGCACTGAATGACGTTGCGTGAGGTGAGGCCGAAAATCTTGCGGGTGAACTTCTCGCCTGTCCCAGCAAAGGTGATATAGACCTCCCTGAAGCCCAGAGAATAAATCATGGAGAGTTCAAGAGTGAGTGAGTCGAGGAGTGCCCGTTCATTCATGGGCTTAACGATTCCCGTAGTGCCGAGAATAGAGAGGCCTCCGACTATGCCGAGTCTAGGGTTGAAGGTACGTTTTGCGAGCATTTCACCGCCGGGGATTGAGAGAGTGATTCTGAGTGCCTCAAGCGGGAAAACTTCACGGACAGCAAGAGTAATCATCTGGCGAGGTACTGGGTTGATAGCGGGTTCACCGACTGCTAGTTTGAGGCCGGGAAGGGTTACGACTCCTACACCCGGACCTGCACAGAACGTTATGCTTCCGTTGTGGCCGAGCCTCTCGACGCGTGAGAGTACGTGAACGCCGTCGGTGATGTCTGCTTTGTCGTCTCCTGAGTCCTTGACTGCACAGAAATATTCTCCCTCCCTGAAGACCGGTACGAGAAATTCCCGGCCCTCAAGATTCTTGACGCTGACCTGTGTGGGGGCCTCACCATTGGCCAAGAAGAGTGCGTAGGCTTTTGACGCTGCGGCTGCGCAGGTTCCTGTAGTCAGTCCAGGCCGTAAAGAATTGCGTTGAGGATTGCACACGCTGCGGTAGTGCCACCCTTGTTGCCGTGAGCGATGATTCTGGGTGTGTCCGTGAGTGAGGCTAGCATGGCTTTGGCCTCGAGGACGTTGACGAATCCGACGGGGACTCCAACGACGAGGGCGGGGTGAGCTTTTCCCTCACGGATGAGCTCGCACAGGCGGATTAGGGCAGTAGGGGCGTTGCCGATGGCGTAAATCGCTCGGGGGTACTCACTCACGGCGCGCTCTGTGCTGATGATTGCTCGGGTGAGGTTTCGGGAGCGGGCTTGGGCGTGGGTATCGGGGTCTGAGACGTGGCAGATGACTTGTGTGGCGTAACGCTTGGTGATACCTGAGGCGAGCATGTTGGTATCCGTGATGATGGGTGTGTGGTTGCGGAGGGCAGTGCGTGCGAGGTTGACGGCACCGTC
>JAFPZI010000235.1 GCA_017417365.1 Synergistaceae bacterium | reverse complement strand
TCACAGCTCACAGCTCACAGCTCACAGCTCACAATCACACTTATTGTCTCATAAGACCTGAATATCTGCAAGATTTATCCCGCGAAGAAACTATAAGACGTTCGACAGCAAATTACTTTTCCGATAAGCCCCTTGCCTGTGAAATTATAGAAAACGGTATCGTTCTCCCTCCCAAGAAAGTTAATACATCTCGTGCATGGTTCGCAGGAGGTGTTCTCGATGCCGGCGAGAAGTATATAGACATTTCCGCCCAGAGAGCACAGGATATGGCTTGCAGGGTTGACGGAGCGTATGACTTTGACCCTGCTTCCGTTGTGGTGAGGGACGAAAGAGTCGTATACATGAACTGTATTTTTTTCCGTCAGTGGGGACATTTCCTAATGGACATGATAGGCAGGCTCTGGTATGCGGCAAGACACCCTGACTGCATGGTAGTATATTCATGCCGTAACGCAGAGCGCGATAAATTGTCAGGCAGCTATCTGGAACTTGTGGAGCTTATGGGAATATCTGAGTCAAGGCTCCTGGCTGTCGACAGGGTTACGCAGTTCCGCGAGGTCATAGTACCTGAGTCGGCGATATTTCCGGGCAGTTACTTCACGAAAGAGTACAGGGAACTTTGCGATAGGGTTGTGGCTAATTCTGGTGCTGTGCCGGGAACTTCTGGCAAAGTATACTGTTCACGAAGTCAGTTCTCAATAGCAGCTAAGAAGGAAAAGGGCGAGCAATACATCGAGAAAGTTTTTGTGGATAACGGCTTCCGTTCAGTCTATATGGAGAAATTAACAGTCAGGGAACAGGTCCGTACTCTCAACTCAGCAGGAGAAATAATTATGGTTGGAGGGTCTCTGCCTCATAATCTTTTGTTCGTCCGCAACAATCCCAGAGTAACAATCATAAGCAAGACCCATCTTGTGAATCGTCATCAGCCTTTAGTGAATCAGGTCTCGGATTCTGAAGTGTGCCATGTTGACGCGTATACGGCTCCTCTGCCTGTGGAGTATGGGCCGGGACCGTTCATTATGGCCATGACTAAGGAGTTCATGAATTACTGCAGGGATAACGGCCTGAGAGTTGATGAGGGGCTTGCCGAGAGAGCTTCGCCGGTAATCAGTCTGCGCATAAAAATCTGGTATTACTTCCGCTGGCTGAGGAATAACCTGCTGAACAAACACACAATAATTGATATTGCCAGAGGCCGCTGGGGAAATGTGAAGGCATTCTTTGCGAATAATTTCGGTGAGAATTACAGGAAGGTAAGGGATTACTACAAGGCTCAGCAGAGAGGGAACTAGCCCCCTGTTCACGAGGCCTTTAGCTTGTAGACGAACGCCAAGACCTCAGCAACGGCCTTGTACATATCTTCGGGGATTTCCTCGCCGATCTCGACGTTCTCATAGAGAGCCCAAGCCAGCGGTTTATTCTCCACGACGGGAATCAGATTGGCCTCCGCAATATCGCGAATACGTTTGGCCGTGTAGTCAGAACCCTTAGCGATAACCTGAGGAGCTCCCATGACTGCGCGGTCATACTGTAGGGCAACGGCTATATGTGTGGGGTTGGTGATTACCACGTCGGACTTCGGGACATCAGCCATCATTCTCTGCTTGGCCATCTCACGCTGCTTCTGCCGAATCTTCTGCTTAATCTGCGGGTCTCCCTCCATCTGCTTATACTCGTCCTTAACTTCCTTCTTGCTCATCTTGATAGAGTTCTCGAAGTCCCATTTCTGGTAGGCGTAATCAGCGAACGCCATCACCAAAAGCATCAACGCCAGCCTCATCGCCAACGCCCACAGCATGTCCCAAAATTCCCAAGCACCGACCTTCAGCGGCATCTGCATAGTTTTTGAGCTCAACGGAAGGTAATTGCGTATGGCAGTGTAGATCATCACAGCAAAGATTGAGGCTTTGAGCAGACCTTTCAGCAATTCCACGCAGGAACGAAGGGAGATAATTTTCTTCATGCCGGTAAAGGGGTTGAGCCTGTCGAACTTCGGCCCGAAAGGTTCACCAGTCATAGCAAATCCTACTTGAGCGATGACCGCAGCAGTTGAGAACAGCACAACCAATCCCCCGAGCGGGAGCCACGCCGCAAAATACCTCTTGACAGCCTCCCAAGAGATGAACGCGAACCATCCCTCCTGCAGCACAGTCCTATCACCCATAGCGCGAATCATGAACTGAATCAGGCCGGTTAGGGTCCTCCAGGTCAGAGCCCCGAGCATGGCCAGACCGAGAAGAGCAGTGATTATCCCTACGGCAGCGTTGAGGTCCTTGCTCATGCACACACGGCCCTCTTTGCGGACCTTATCGCGCTTGTGTGGGGTAGCCTCCTCCGTGCGCTCCTCTCCGAAAAACTGCAGGTCAAACTTCATTGCGCCCTCCATACCCGAATAACGCTCAGAGCAACCTCTATCCAGTGCTCAAACCTCGTGTAGACCAAGTCCATAGCCAACGGCAGAACGGCAGCTAGGACCATGAACCCGAGCAATACTTTCACTGGCAGACCGACGACGAAAATATTCATCTGTGGGACTGTGCGGGCCAAGAACCCCAAGCCAACGTCAGACAGGACTAACGCGCAGTAGAACGGCACAACGATTCTTATTCCCAGAGTGAACAGGCTCTGAAGCCACACGCCCAACTGCATGTCTCCTGAGGGGAAAAGCGAGACCTGCCCGGGAGGTACTAACTTCAGGCTCTCAATCACGGCCTGCACCATCAAGAGATGACCATTCCAGCGGAAATACAGCCACATTGCAACGTAGAAGTGTAATTGCCCCAAGAGTGATGACTCGCTCTGGGTTGTTGGGTCCATGACTTGAGCCATTGAGAAGCCCATAGTCGTACCGATTTGTTCACCGGCAACCCTGAGTGCGTAGAGAGGCAGGGCGGACACGAACCCGAGAGCTACTCCTATCATGAGTTCACGGAGGCACAGTGCCGCGAGAAAAATTACCTCGTCGAAATACAGCATGGGTATTGCTTCGGTCTTGATTATCCCCACAGAACAGGCCGTGAGCATCACTACGAACAAGTAGCGGAAGGGTGTCGGGGACATTGCAGAGGTGAAGACGGGCGAACTGAACACGAGACCGATATAGCGCAGGTGAAGGAGGAGGTAGACCGCGAGGAGTTGAGTCGGGAGTTCAGTGCCGCCCATGACAGGAAAATATTACTGTATGAATCTCTCGAGCTGCCCCAAAATTTCGCGGGTCATCACGAGCATTCTCGTACCTATCCACGGAGACAGCAGAACTATACACGCGAACACCGCAAGAATCTTCGGAATGAATATCAATGTCTGCTCCTGAATTGACGTGGCGGTCTGCAATATCCCTATGAACAACCCCACAATCATTGCCGTCAATAATATCGGGAGGGTTACGCTAATCATAGTCCAGATTGCACCGCTGAGGATGTCGAGCAGGCTCAAAGTCGTTACTTGCATTTATTCACAACTCCTTAATCACGGAACGTTAGTAAAACTCTTCAGGACGCTCATAACTACCAAATTCCAGCCGTCCGCCATGACGAACAATAGAATCTTGAACGGCAGAGAAATCATCATCGGAGGCAGCATCATCATACCCATAGCCAGCAAGACGCTCGACACGACCATATCCACGACCAAGAACGGAATATATATCACGACCCCCATCTGGAAGGCCGTCTTGAGTTCACTCAACATGAACGCAGGGATTAAGACTCGTGTATCGACTTGGGACTGGTTAGCCGGTCTCGGGGACTCTGACATTGAGACTATGAGGGACAATTCTTCCTGCCGTGTGTACCTGAACATGAACTCACGAACAGGCTGAATCGAACTCTCCCACGCTTGCTGTGCCGTGATACGCCCGGACAAATAAGGCTCCAACCCGTTATCATAGACCTTAGTCCACGTCGGGTACATTGTGAACATCGTCAAGAACAGAGCGAGTCCCGCAATGACCTGCTGAGGCGGGGACTGCTGAAGGCCTATTGCCCGCTGGACGAACCCAAGCACGATTATGATTCTGGTAAAGCTCGTAAGCATAAGGATAATTGCAGGTACGAGGCTAAGCACCGTCATTAACGCGAGAATCTGGAGTGTTAGCGCAACATCTCGAGGGGAGTCCGCCTGAGTTACCCCCAGAGTGAGGGCGGGAAGGGTTATCCTGCTGGACAGTTCAGGGCTTCGGGGAGGGTTGAGAGTTACAGCTCCTAACGAGGCTCCGCAGAACACAAACACGAACAGCAGACTAATCGTGATGATTCGCTTCAAGCCATTCATGATAATTCCACCTGCCCATGAGACTCGCTCCCGAAGGACTCACAGTGAAGGCGATAACTTCGGGTCCGCACCTGACGACAAAAAGTATATCCCTGGCAGTCAGGCGCAGGGACGATAATACCTCAACATCACGCGAGCCGTTCAGGTTGATATTATGCTTTCGGTAATACTTCACGAGAACGACCGCACAAACGCACATAACTATTAATACTGCTGCGGCCCTGAGAACATAAGCCGCAAGACTCACGCCCTCAATGATTTATGACAGCACCTTTGTTATGGCTTCTATGACTCTCTCAGGCTGGAACGGCTTCACGATGAAGTCATTCGCTCCGGCCTGGATTGCTTCAATGACCATAGGCTGCTGGCCCATTGCCGAGACCATTACTACTTTGACGTTTGGGTCAAGAGCCTTTATCGCTTTCACTGCATCGATTCCGTTCATCTCAGGCATAGTGATGTCCATCGTGATGATGTCGGGCTTGTACTTCTGGAAAGCAGCGACTCCAGCTTTGCCGTTTTCAGCCTCCGCGACGACCTCGAAGTCGTTCTTTGTCAGAATATCCTTTAACATCATGCGCATGAACGCCGCGTCATCGACGATTAAAACCTTTTTGCCCATTCTGGAAACTCCTCCAAATGTATTAATGATTTAGTCTGGAAAAATTTTATCTGCATTATAACACGAATCACACTAATTTTATGAGGCCGCCTTAGCTGTTCCTCCGGGTACAATGTCAGTGATGCGCACCCCAAAATTCTCGTCTATCACGACGACTTCACCGTGAGCGATTAATTTGCCGTTGACGAGAATATCTACGGGTTCACCGGCCATCTTGTCGAGTTCGACCACAGCACCAGCAGTGAGCGCGAGAATCTCGGACACACTCTTTCTTGCCTTGCCTAGCTCGACGGTAACCCGCACAGGAATATCCGCGATCAAGTCAATCGGACTCGGTGCACCTCCCGCGCTGCCTCCTCCCAAAGGCTGAAACGCTGCGGGCCTGACATCTACAGCCGGACCTGTGCTCTGTCTTCCTCCTCCCATGATTCCCCCTCCTCCCATAGGGCTGCTTGATGCCTGAGGCTGGGGCTTCTTGCCTTCGAGGGCATCCTTCATTGCGCTTGAAATGTCCAGTGCCGTATCCAGCGTGAGACACGTCCAGATGTTGAACGGAGTCAGTCCATCTATGCTGACGTTGACGGGGCTTATCCATAATTTTTTGTCTGCGGGTTCTACGGCGATTGCTACCCAGTTGTCTTCGGCCAATGCTGACGTGGTGTTCTCGGGCATTAGCCTTCGTCCTCCGAGAAGTCCGGCAAGACTCGTGAAAGCACTCCCGACTACCTGGCTCAGGCCTTCCTGTGAGGCGTTCCAGTATAAGTCGCTTGGTTCGGGAAGCTGTGTGCCTCCTCCTCCCATCATGAGATCTGCTAGGGTGAGTGCTCCCTTCTGTTCGACAACTAGGGATAACGGCCTGTCGTCAAAGCCTCCGAAAGTGCTCGAGAATATGAACGGCAGGTCAGAGAATTTTGCGGTGAACTCCTCCTGAGTCATAACTTGTGGTGCGCTCACGTTGGTAGTAACGTTCTTGCCCGCAAGCATGTTAATCACGCTGTTCTCTGCGTTGGCGAAAGTATCGGCGACTTTGGCGAGCTGTTCAGAGTCTGAGTCAGAAATCTCGTCGGAGTCTCCGAAGTCCCCTCCTCCGGCCAAGAGTGCATTAATTTCGTCGGGACTCAATAAGTCATCAGGCATGTATTATTTCTCTCCTTTCGCGGCTTCTGGGTCTATTGTGGGCATGTCCTGAGATAATACTTTGGTGAGCTCTGCTGCCATGTGTCCATTGAGGGTGCCGGGGCGGGCCTTGAAGCGTACTTGGTTGCCGACTCTCACGTCGATATGCGAGTCCTTGAGTTCGTCGAGCTTTATCACGTCTCCGGGCTGGAGGGCGTAAACGTCAGCGAGGGATAATATCGTGTGTCCGAGTTCCATAGCCATCGGCATCTTGACCTGCATAACGGAAGCGTTGAGCCAATTGCGGATTTCTTCATCGGCCTTGTGGCTTGTGGAGGCGAACCACTGCTGAGAGGACAATTTGTCCATTATCGGCTCCATCAGGAAATAGGGGAAACACAGGCTCACCATTCCCTCAACGTCGGAGATTCTCAGCTTCATAATGACGACGAGCACCATATCACTCGGTGAACATATCTGCACAAAGAATGGGTTGCTCTCCATGCTCTCGAACCTGAAGCGGACATCAACGACTGTGCTCCAGCTGTCCTCGAGAAGCTCAAGAATCCTCATGATTACCCGCTCAATTACTGTCTTCTCAATGTCGGTGAGTTCCCTGACCCCTATAGAGAAAGTTCCGCGCCCCCCCAGCATCCGGTCAATTATCGTGAAGACAAGGGAGGGGTTAATCTCCATGAGCATACTTCCTTCAAAGGGGTGCATCTCAATCATGCCGATTACTGTGGGCTGAACCATGTAGTTGACGAACTCCTCATAGGCGAGCTGTTCGACTGAGGCGACTTCTGCGGAGACTATGGAGCGTATCAGGGTGGATAGCACCGTAGTCATCTGGCGGGCAAAGGACTCGTGAATCATCTGGATAGCGCGTAATTGGTCCTTGCTGAACTTGTCGGGACGCTTGAAGTCGTAAACCTTCAGCTTCTCGTACTCGTCGGCTTTGGCAGTGATTGTGCTGATGTCCGCTCCGCCTGATATGGACTTGAGGAGGTCATCGATAGCGTTTTGTGATAGTACGTCGGGCATAGCTCACCTACTGCAAAATCATGCTGTCGAACAGTACGTTCACTACGGGAGCTTCTCCGCCAACGTCCGGGAGCATTCGGTTCAATGACCTCTTGATGTCTCCGGCGAACTGCAGGGCACCTTCTGCGCTGGTCAGGTCATCGTAAACTCTGTCCTTGATGAGCATGAATATTTCACTCCTGATTCTGTTCATCCAGCCGGGCGACTGAATGAGTGCCGCAGCTCCCTCTTTCTCGACGAGCTCAAGCGACAATGCGCAGTCCAATACGTGCCGTCCAGCTCCGGCCAAGTTGCTCGTGAACTGTCCGAGCGGGACTATTGGTCCGGGATTCTGGATTACCCGCCCCTGCCCGATCTCGTTAGTGTCCTTTGGGGCCATAGTCCGCCCGAGAATCAACCCGCCTCCGAAACCTGCACCGAACATTACGAGTCCTACTATTGCGAAAATTAGTATGCGCTTCATGAAATCTCTTCATCCTCCATAAAATCTCTCGATATGCCTGCTTCCTTGCAGATTGCGACTACCACACGGCTGTCGAAATTCTCGTCCCGCTTCAGAGTTACATACCGTCCGTTCCCGTCAGTTAGTATGTCATGATGTCCGTCTTGTTCACTCATGAAGGCCTCATCATCGAGCGGAATGGATATAGGCTTCACAATGAGTTCTTCCTGCGGGATTTCTTGACCCTCATCGTAATACGCGAGGGCCATTTTCCGCGCGGCATCCTTCAGCATATATTCACAGGCCTCCAAATCATCACCGCAAGTTATCACGCTCGGCCACTCCAAAAGCTGACCCATATACCCATTCTCTAACTTCGTGTAACACGCCGTAAACTTCATGCACTCTCCTCCTCAACGTTTGGGATACTGCGACAAGAATACTATCTCTACCCGCCGGTTCAGTGCCCGGTGTTCAGGCGAATCATTCGGCACAATCGGCTGTGCTGAACTGTACCCAACTGCCTGCAGCTTCACGGGGTCAAACCCTCCGGCACTCTCCATGTACGACGCTACTGCAGCTGCCCTCATCGCACTTAACCCCCAGTTGTCCCGGTAGATCCCTCCCTGAAGACGGCCAGAGTCAGTGTGTCCCTCGATTGCCGCAGCGGGAACGTGGTCCCTCACAAGCTCCGAAATCTTGTACAGTGCCCTCTGACCCTCCGGCCTCAAGTCTGCTCGTCCGGGCAAGAACAGGAACTGATCGCTTATCGACACTGCCACCCCACGCTGGTTAATCGACACCTGAATATCCCGCGTCAAGTTCTCCGACCGCAGAAAACTATTCAGGGTGTAGGCGACGTGCCTTGTGTCGAGTTCAACTCGCTCGCTGGCCCCGGGACTCGTTCCGACTTCACCGCTCTTGTTGGGGTCTTGGGACTCCTCCGTAGTAACTCCGCCCTTGAGGACCCCCAATGACCCTCGCAACGACAACAAGGCCTTCTGGAATTTCTGTGCGTCTATCGAGGACATTGCGAACAACAGTATGAAGAAACACAATATCAGCGTTACCATGTCCCCGTAAGTTCCCATGTAGAAGGGTGCGGATAATCCCGGCTCTTCCGGCTTCTTCTGACGCGCCATAGCTTATTCTCCCTCGCGGTTGAAGGCTTCCCTCATCGCAGGAGGCAGGTACACCTTCAGCTTCTCCTCAACAATTCGGGGGTTCTCTCCGGCCTGTATCGCTAATATCCCCTCAACCATGAGCTCCATTGCCTTGACCTCCTGAGCTGAACGGGCCGCCAGCTTCTTGCTCACCGGGGAACCGAACATGTTCGCCATCATTGAGCCATACATTGTCGTTATCAGTGCGACCGCCATTCCGGGACCGAGCGCGTTTACGTCCTGAAGGTTGCCCAACATCGCTATTAGTCCGATAAGCGTCCCAATCATCCCGAACGACGGCGCAAACTCCGTGAGGTTGTCAAACACTGCCTTATTCGCGCTGTGCCTGTCCTCAAAGACTCCGATCTCAGTATCAAGAATTGCCCTCACCAGTTCAGGGTCAGTCCCGTCAACCACGAGCTGTATGGCCTTGCGCATAAATTCGCTGTCGACTTCAGCAACGTCAGCCTCAAGAGAAAGCAGACCTTCACGCCGAGCCTTCTCAGCAAAGCTCACTATCATTTGAACCATCCCAACTCGGTCCGGCTCCTTGAACATGAATACGTTCTTCATACACCCGCCCATTGCCTTGAGCCTGTCGGAAGGGTTGGAGATTACCGTTGCTCCTATTGCTCCTCCGACGGTGATCATCAATGAGGGTACGTCAATATATGCTCCGATGTTGCCGCCCGAAGCCATTGACGCAACAACCAGAATCCATGTTGCCAGAAATCCTATCAGACTTGTTAAATCCAAAACGTGTTCACCTCTGCCGTATTATTCCTTAGTTTCGTCTGCAGTGTTCGCTATGATGCACGTATATCCTGCTGCTTTCCTGAAGGCTATAATTTTCTTGTACACGT
>JAFPZI010000234.1 GCA_017417365.1 Synergistaceae bacterium | reverse complement strand
TGTGTAAACTTCAACTTAGCTTTTGTCGATTGAACTTCGCAGCCTTAGCAGATAAGCCGTATTGCTGTCCGAAAAATTCACTGTGATAGAATATAGATAGTTCACGATACAGTATCTCGTGTTATTAGGGAGGCCCCCGGCAATCACAGCGGGGGGTTGTCGCTGAAAGGATACTACACTTCCCCCGCTGGAAAGGGGTGAGAGCCATGAAGACTCTCGTTGAAGTCCTGAAAGCTATAGCTCTGGTACTCAAGTACCTAGCTGAAGTGATCAGGGCACTAACAGAGTGGAAACGCTCAAAATAGTTAAGTCCTTACCGTAATCTGGGTAGTTCTTCGTCGGTTGAGGACCCAAACCCTTAACCGACAACCAGATTTGTTGTCCGTCGTCTCCCCGGACGCTTTTCATTATAGCATAGCCTAACCGAAGGGATAACATTTCACACATGAATACAGACAATAACAACACGTTCAAAGTTCAGGAAGCCTACTCAGGAGATGCCCTCAAGGGATTAGCCAGAGTTCACCCCGAAGACTTGTCCGCTTTGGGCCTCAGTGAGGGAGACTTAGCAGAAATCTCCGGCACAAAGACTACCCCAGCCCGCATACGTTCAGGAGACCGTGAAGCAGGCAGAGGCATAATCCAGATCGACGGTCTAATCCGCGAGAACGCAGGGACCTCACTCGATGAGTTCGTAAGCGTCAGGCCAAGCACCCACCATTTCGCAGGCAGCGTGAGCCTCCAGCCACTAGGTGATGTCAAGCTCAGCGGCAAGGAGAAGGACGAGAACTACATACTCTCACTCCTCGAGGGGCACGCTGTCAGGGCAGGAGACAGAGTCCGCCTAAACTTGTTCGGGACTCGGGTCTGCGATTTCTCCGTTACTGCTACAACTCCAGACGGCACAGTCATACTCAACAAATCCACGTACCTAAACCTCCTCAAGCCCAGCGAAGTCCACCACACCCACAAAGTTACTTATTCGGACATCGGCGGCTTAGGCCCTCAAATCCGCAAAGTACGTGAGATGATAGAGTTACCCCTGAGATTCCCGCAGGTCTTCGAGAGGTTGGGGATTCAGCCCCCGCGCGGTGTGCTGCTTTACGGCCCCCCAGGCACAGGCAAGACCGTAATTGCCCGGGCAGTCGCAAACGAGACCGACGCTTGGTTCACACACATTTCAGGCCCGGAAATTATCGGCAAGTTCTACGGTGAGAGCGAAGAGAGGCTCAGGAAAATTTTCGAGGAGGCTCAAGACCGAGCACCGTCAATAATCTTCATCGACGAGATTGACGCTATAGCCCCAAAGCGTGAGGACATGGGCGGAGAAAAACAGGTTGAACGCAGAGTTGTTGCGCAGCTCCTCGCCCTAATGGACGGCCTGAAATCCAGAGGGCAGCTAATCGTGATTGGTGCTACGAACATTCCCAACTCACTCGACCCCGCACTAAGAAGGCCCGGAAGGTTCGACAGAGAAATATCTATACCCGTCCCAGATAAGGCAGGAAGGCTCGAGATTCTCAGGATTCACACTCGCGGAATGCCCCTAGCTAAGGACGTTGACTTGGCCAGAGTCGCCGAAATGTCTCACGGGTTCGTGGGTGCTGACCTCGAAGCACTCGCAAAAGAAGCCGCCATGTCTTGCGTGAGGGACATTCTGCCATACGTCAACCTTCAGGAAGAATTAATACCCTATGAGCGCGTCGCAGGTCTTGAGGTCGGCATGAAGCACTTCTTGAACGCAATGCTTGAGACCGAACCGTCTGCTACTCGTGAAGTCTTCGTGGAGATCCCCGACGTATCTTGGCGTGATGTTGGGGGGCTCGACACCGTCAAGACCGAACTAATGCAGGCCGTAACTTGGCCGTTGAGACGCGGGGAAGTCTTCGAACGCTACGGAATCCAACCAACTCGGGGAATCCTCCTCTATGGTGCGTCAGGGACAGGCAAAACCCTTCTCGCAAAAGCCCTCGCCAATGAGAGCGGAGTGAACTTCATAAGCGTACAGGCAGCTAACGTGTTGTCGCGCTATTTGGGGGAGTCAGAACGCGCCCTCAAAGACATTTTCCGCGTGGCAAAACAGGCCGCACCGTCAATAATATACTTCGACGAAATATCAGCACTTTTCCCGGACAGGAGCGCAGGGAGTTCGTCAATGTTCGCGTCAACAGAGAGCAGGTTAACCGCGCAGTTCTTGGCCGAAATGAGAGGGATTGAGGAGCTCAACGGCGTTATAGTCCTCGCAACAACTAACAGGCCCGACCTCGTCGACAAGTCATTAATGGTCCCGGGACTGTTTGACCTGAAATTGGAGCTGCCTTTACCTGACGAGAAGGACCGCGAAGAAATCTTCAGGATACTTTTGCGAAAGAAGCCCTTAGCCGATGACGTGAAGCTCTCGGACCTCGCAGAACTCACTGAGGGGATGACGGGAGGAGATATTTCGCTGATTTGCCGACGCGCCTCAATGGAAGCCCTGAAGGATGACGAGGAGAAATTCATTCTGGCACGCAGGCACTTCATGAGGGTGATTAATCATGATTGAGGTTACAGCCGCTCAGGATTACGAACGCCTTGACGTGTTCATGTCAGAGATCCTCAGCATAAGCCGGACGAAAGCACAGAAATATATTCACGACCGAGCGATAAAGAGCGTCCCCGACTCCCGCCTCAAGGCCTCAATGAGCGTAACTCAGGGGCAGGTGTTCACGTTTGACCCGCCGGAGTCCCCAAACCTCAAGAGCATCAAGGCCGAAGATATTGCGTTCGACGTGGTCTATGAGGACGAACACCTAATCGTAATCAACAAACCCTCCGGCCTCGTCGTTCACCCTGCACCGGGAAACTGGAAGCATACTCTCGTCAACGGCCTCGTGTACCGTTATCCCGAAATGCGCAAACTCGAGAACTGGATGCGCCCGGGTATCGTTCACAGGTTAGACTCTGGGACTTCGGGACTAATGGTAGTCGCCAGAACTCAGAACATGACCCTAGAACTGCAAAAGCTCTTCAGTGAACGCAAGGTAAGCAAGACATATTTGGCCCTAATGCACGGTTCACCAGAGAAGCGCGAAGGGCTCCTCTCAGGCCCGCTCGACAGGGACCCTGATAACTTCATGAGAATGGTCGTGATTGAGGGGGGCAAACCTTCCCTGACAGGCTACCGTGTCCTGTGGAGCATGAACGGTTATTCCCTCACTGAGTGCAGGCTCTTCACGGGGAGAATGCATCAGATCCGCGTGCACATGTCGGCGTTGGGGTGCCCGTTAATCGGTGATACCATGTACGGAGCTCAGAACTTCGGCGACGAGTTCACGGGGAGGATATATCTTCATTCGTGGAGGTTGGGATTCAGGCATCCTGCTACGGGTGAAGAGTTGGTGTTCAGACAGACGGTCCCGCACGATTTTCGGGGAATGATTGCGAAAATTAAGCTGGGAGCCTGACACTTGGCCAAGCTCCCAAAAAATTATTCCTTAATCCAGAGGCCCGACGCATTGAGCCAAGATTAGGGCCTGAGTCTTAGTCAGCTTGAGGAGTTCCGGCAGCTTCTCGTAGTTCATCGACATAACAGCACGAGCTCCCCAGCCCTGACTCACGGCGTAAAGGTACACGTTCTGCATCGAGAACCCAGTGTGAGCAAATCCCGCCTGCCTGACCTGTTCGGGAGTCGCGTCAATCTTCGGCCAGCGTGAAGTGTCCTGAACGTACACGAGATTCACCGCAGCCTTCGCACCGAAGTCCTGAACTGCCGCGCAGCTCCTGTAGTCCCCGCGCTCTATCACTGTGAGAGTGTGGGGCTCGGGGTTGTACCTGTACACGGCCGACTTGGTGAACGCAAAGATTATCAGATCCCTAGCGTTCATGGCTGTGGGGTAGACTAGTTTTCCGTCAGGGCGGTTGACCCCTCCGGCTGCCCAGAGAAGTGCAGATAACTCATCAGCAGCTAATTCTGTGTCCCGGAAATTCCTCGAGGACTTGCGGAGTGCTAATGCTTCCATTACGGGAAGTCCGCCCGTCTTGTCGGGAGCAGGCAGGGTGATTATTTCCTCCTCACAGAACGCAGGCACACACAACGCCAGCAGCATTAAGCACAACAAAAATTTCTTCATGAATCTTGCCTCCTTTGTTACGAGTGAGTATATTTTAACATTCATGAATCGTGATATAATCTGCAAAATTCTTCAGGAAGGAGCTTGACGGA
>JAFPZI010000233.1 GCA_017417365.1 Synergistaceae bacterium | reverse complement strand
TTCACGTCGTCGATGATACCGAGTGTGAAGTTGTTGCGAGGCTCAAAGAGTTTGAGGTTGTCGAAGCAGACTTTGAGGTCGCTGGGTGTTGTGTCTTTCGAGCCGAGTCCGTAGCGTCCGCCGACAATTTTCGGTGCGCGGCAGTTTCCGACGAACAATGAGCATACATCCTCATAGAGAGGCCCGCCGAGTGCGCCGACTTCCTTTACGCGGTCGAGTACTGCGATTGCCTTCACCGTTCTGGGAAGTGCGCGGAAGAAGTACTTCGGTGAGAACGGCCTGTACAGGTGAACCTCAACGACTCCGACCTTCTCTCCGCGTGCGTTCAGGTAGTCAACGGTCTCCTCGATTGCCTGACACACTGAACCCATAGCGATAACCATTCTGTCAGCGTCGGGAGCTCCGTAGTAGTTGAACGGGTGATATTCGCGTCCGCAGATGCCGCAGATGTCCTTCATGTAGCCTGCAACGATGTCGGGTACTGCGTCATAGAAAGGCTGTGAGGCTTCTTTGGCCTGGAAGAAAATATCAGGGTTCTGCGCTGTTCCCTTAGTGTAGGGCTTCTCGGGGCGCATTGAGCGGTCTCTGAAGGCCTCGATTGCGTCATAGTCGACGAGCTTGGCCAAGTCCGCATAGTCGAAAGCGTCGACTTTCTGGATCTCGTGGCTTGTCCTGAAGCCGTCAAAGAAGTTGAGCACAGGCACTGAGGACTTGATAGCCGTGAGGTGAGCTACTGCGGCCATATCGTGAGCTTCCTGAACTGAGCCGCCGGCAAGCATGGTGAAGCCGGTCATACGTGTTGACATTACGTCGGAGTGGTCGCCGAAGATTGAGGGTGCGTGCATAGCGATTGCTCTAGCGGTTACGTGGAACACTCCCGGAAGGAGTTCGCCTGCGATCTTGTACATGTTGGGGATCATGAGCAGGAGTCCCTGAGAGGCAGTGTAGGTGCTGGCGAGTGCTCCGGCTGAGAGTGCACCGTGGCAGGCTGCTGCTGCTCCGGCTTCGGACTGCATTTCGGTAACCTTTACGGTGTGGCCGAAGATGTTTTTGCGGCCGTGAGCTGCCCATTCGTCAATGTGTTCGGGCATAGGTGATGAAGGTGTGATGGGGTAGATTGTGGCCATTTCGGAGAAAGCGTAGGCAACGTGTGCGACTGCCTCGTTTCCGTCCATAGTCTTCCAGTTACGTTTGAATGCCATGAAAGTTAAACCCTCCTCTGGAATCTTTGTAAACATATCACGGCTAAAGTCGCGAGCTTTCAGTGAAGTTTGGTACACGGGCTAAACGTCTGAACACGCATACTACCGCTTCAGAATACCCTTATTCGCTGGGGCTGGTTTACTTCAGCCTCTATTCGGTAAGGCTTCAAAGCCTATCCGATTACGTTATGGAAATTTTGTATTGTGAAAGTATTTTACTACAAAATCTATAATCATGAAATCTGTTGCCAATAATCACTGGCTCTTGATAGCTTTAACTGCCGGTGTACAGTTATTACACACATTCAATCAATGCACCTTTAAGGGGGGCAGTGAGGAAAGTATATGGGTTAATATGTCAGCGCGTCAACTCGTCAGCGTGTGAACTAAGCCTCACCTATCACAACCGCACACGTAAGCTAGATACTACACACCTAACCCCAAACCCCCAACACCACACACCATGAACACTTCCGGCCTTCCTCAACCGCACACACAACCCACACCCTACACCCACAAACCCTAACCCAACCCCAACATCACACCATGAACACTTCCGGCCCTCCTCAACCTCAACCCACACCCCACACCAACCCCCCAAACCCCAACACCACACCGTGAACACCTCCCGCACTCCTCAACCACACACGCAAATCTATTCTCACAATCCCAATCATGACATAAAATATACCCATATCAATTCATAACCTCATAACGGAGGAAATTTTATGCTCAACGAAATTATTGACCGCTACCTAACCTCAAAACCTCAAGCCAATTGCTGCTGGTTCAACCACACTTGGCTATCACGCTCAGACTTCATGAACTTGGCCAACCGCGTTACCGACTCATTGCGCGCTTCGGGCTTCTCTCACGGACAAAGACTCGCCGTCCTCATGCCAAACAGCCCAGTAATGCTCGCCGTAATGCTCTCAACTTGGAGGCTCGGAGGAGTGTTCTGCCCACTCAACGAGAAAACTGGAGAACTCTCTCTCCTCAAAACTCTTGACCTCCTCAAACCCTTTGCTGTGGTCCTCTCCGATAACGTCAAACCAGAACTCGAGAACGCCCTCACAAAAGCTCACTGGTCATGCGTCAGGCTCAACCCCGAAAAGTTCACCGACGAGAAATTCTCCGGCACCCTCCAGCCCGCAGACGACTTCGACAAAACTTTAGCCGTAATCTTCTCGACATCCGGCACAACCGGAGACCCCAAAGCCGTACCACTCACACACTCCAACCTCCTCGACAACATCAACGCCTGCCTTGAACACGTCCCAGACCTCCAGCCCGACGACTCACTCATTAACGTACTGCCTAACTTCCACGCTTTCGGCTTCACGATTTGCTGCGTCCTGCCGTTTGTCCTCGATGCTACTCAGATTCTGCTAGCGTCATTCATGCCCCCGTCAAACGTCATCAAGACCATAGAGGAGACAAAACCGACTGTGCTGCTTCTTGTGCCGACAATGGTTGGGTTCGCAACGTCAATGCTTGAACGTCAGGGAAAAACTCTCACGGGAATAAAGCTCCTCATTGCCGGAGGAGACAGGTACAACCCCAAAATTGACGACAGAGTTACGGCAGCGTTCGGTGTTCCGTTGATCGAGGGCTACGGAATCACTGAGTGTTCACCCGTTCTTGCCGTCAACCCTAAGCCTTCTGTCAGGAAGCTCGGGACGGTCGGTCCTGCCTTGCCGCGCTTTGAGCTGCAGTTACGGAGTGAGGACGGGGAAATCCTGCCCATTCCCGGAGAGGGCGTGTTGTGGACTAGAGGACCAAGCGTAACGTCTGGCTACTACCACGCGCCGGAGGTCAACCGTGAGAGATTCATAGACGGCTGGTTCAACACAGGAGACTACGTGCAGATAGATTCCGACGGCTACATTAAGATTCTGGACAGGGTTACGGACATAATCATAGTGGGCGGGTTCAACGTCTACCCTCAGGAAGTCGAAGCAATCTTGGCCGAACACCCAGCAGTGAGCCTCGCTGTAGTCGTAGGGATGCCCAACAACATCAGCGGAGAAGTCCCGAAGGCCTACGTAATCAAGACACAGGGCGCGGAAGTTACAGAAGGTGAGCTGGTAAAATTCTGCAAGGAAAGATTATCACACTACAAAGTTCCCAGAAGCATAGAGTTTGTGGAGAGCCTTCCGCTTAGTGCGACGGGAAAAATCTTGAGGCGTGTATTGCGTCAGAAGGAGAGGGAGAAGAATGCGTAGACTTCACAAAATTATAGTGCCAAACTTGGAGGCTGACCCCTCGAAAAATTGTTATTGGTGGGACGGAAAATGGTACACATGCAGTGATTTGCTCGCTCTGAAGGACTCTTGCAGGAGCGTCCTGAAGTCGGCAGGTTTTGGTGAAGGCCAAAGGTTAGTGGTAATGCTCAGGAATTGCCCATTGATTCCCGCGTTGTCGTTGGCAGTGTGGGAACTCGGGGGGATATTCTGCCCGCTTAACGAGAAGGCCGGCCTTGAGTCCCTCACAGGAACTCTGGACCTAATCAAGCCCTTTGCTGTCATAGCTGAACACGAAATCCCGGAATTGTCTCGTTTGTGGCCGTTCATAACTTGCGGGCTCGACGACAAGACATTACCAGCCTTCACGGGAAAAGCCCAGCCGCCGGAACCAGAGGACTACGCGATAATTTTCGCAACGAGCGGCACAACGGGACTACCGAAGGCCGTACCTTTGACGCACGAGAATCTTCTGAGCAACTGTGAGGCAACTCACGCGATGATTCCGAGCATAAGCAGTGATGATGTGTTCCTGAACGTCTTACCGAACTTCCATTCATTCGGCTACACAGTAACGATAATGCTGCCTCTGACCATCGGCGGAAGGCTGGCCATAGCACCGTCATTCCTTCCTCCAGCGATGACGATACGGGCAATCGATGAGGCAAAAGTTGACGTAATGTTTGTGGTTCCCGCAATAATGTCGTTCCTGTTAATGAGCGTCGAGAAGGGCAAGCTGGCTCCCGAAATCCTCTCACGAATCCGGGTGATCTGCACTGGAGGCGACAAACTTAATCCGAACCTGCACAAGCTCTCACTAAAATTCTTGGGCCGGGACATCATGGAGGGTTACGGCCTCACTGAGACCTCGCCGGTAATCTGCGTGAACCACGACTGCGAGACTCAAATTACGGGCAGCATCGGACCAGTACTTCCCGGGTACGAGTACAGGATTCGGACTCGTGAGGGCCAAGACACTACGGACAACGAGGGGGTTCTGTGGGTGAAGGGTCCTTGCGTAACTCCGGGCTACCTACATGCGCCAGAGATTACGGCTGAACGTTTCGACTCTGAGGGATGGTTCAACACCGGCGACTACGTGAAGATTGACGCGGAAGGCTACGTGTATATTCTCGACAGGGTAACGGACATCATCATTGTGGGGGGCTTCAACGTGTACCCGCAGGAAGTCGAGAAGGTCTTAGCGGAACACCCTGCGGTACATGCGGCTGTGGTTGTTGGGGTGCCTCACGCAATTAACGGGGAGATTCCGAAGGCGTATGTTCAGCTCAACGACGGAGCGGAGACCAGCGACCGGGACATCATCAAGTTTGCGAAGGAACACTTAGCGCACTTCAAGGTGCCGAGAAGCGTGGAGTTCGTAGAGGAGTTTCCGTTGTCGGGGACGGGAAAGATTTTGCGGCGGGTCTTGCGGGAACGTGCGAGGCAGTAAGACAGACAAACCCCCAGTGAAGAACCGGGGGCTTTTTTGTGCTACTTGCTGAGGCTCTCAAGATTGGCCTTTAGCCTCAAGATTTGTGCTTGGCCTTCTGCGACTTTGTTACGTTCCTTCTCCACAACTTCCGCCGGAGCACGCTCAACAAAGCTGGGTTTGTCCAATCGTGCCTGACTCGACGCTACTGCCTTCTCGATTGACGCTATTTCTCCCTGAAGTCGGGCTATCTCCTTCGGAACGTCAAGGACATCACCCACAGGC
>JAFPZI010000232.1 GCA_017417365.1 Synergistaceae bacterium | reverse complement strand
TGACTGACGAACTCACAAAAAATTTGCTCCCCGTGTCCGTACGAGGAGCGTTTGTTTTCTTCACAACCCTATCACGCCATACATGATTACCCCCACAACCGCACTGAACATTAACACTTTCGGTATCGACAGCCGGAACTTCAGCAGCAGCACCAAATCCACAACCCCCAGCACTATCGACGGCACATTTGGCCCACCCGAAGCGTTCACGTAGTTCGCCAGCGCAAGGTCAATCACCACTCCCGCAACCATCCCAACACACGCAGGACGTACACCCGTCATCACCTGCCCAAGACGCTTGTTGTCCCTGAAGTGGTCGAAGAATACCGCCGCAACCGCACACAGCGTGAATGTCGGAGCCAATGCCCCAAGATTCGCAATAACCGCACCAGCAACCCCAGCTGCCCTCATTCCAGCAAATGTCGCGCAGTTCAGCCCCAACGGCCCCGGAGTCATCTCAGCAATCGCTACAATGTCAGACACTTAATGAGCCGTCATCCACCCGTGCGAAATCATCTCGCTCGAGATTAACGGGATCATCGACAATCCCCCAAAACTCGTGAAGCCGATCTTCACGAAGCTCCAGAATAGTTCAAGCAGAAGCATTATCCTTCCTCCTCTCGTAGTATTCGCAGATTAGCAGCCCCAGCACCGCCCCAATCACCACGAGCATAATCGGACTCACCCTCAGGAAGAAATACAGCCCGAACATCCCCGCAGCCACACCGTAACACGGAGGCAGCTTGAACGCACTCTTCACCATCCCCATTAACGCACTGAGAATCACCGGAGCCACAGCCGTACGTATTCCCCTCATAGCCGAAGCTACCCACAGGTTGTCCTGAAACGCCGTGTAGAAGCTCGTGATGATTAACAGAATTATCATCGGTACAGTAATCATCCCGAACATGCACGCAACTCCGCCCCAGAACCCAGCTATCCTGTGGCCGTAGAACATTGCGATATTCCCAATCATCGTCCCGGGAAGCGACCGCCCTATACTGGTAATGTCCAGCAATTCCTCATCAGTTAGTGTGTGGTCATGGTCAACGTACAATTCTTTCATCTGCGCAACAATGCTCCACCCTCCGCCGAACGTGAAAGCTCCGAACTTCAGGAACTGCATGTACAATTTCGCGAGCATTAGTTATCCCCCTTCTTCCGAATTTCTGCTATGGTATCACGAATCGCCGCTGCCCTCTCAAAGTCTAAGTTCTCGACTGCCTCCCACATTGCCCGCTCAAGGTCCGATACAGTCATCTTCACCTGCTCTGCCCTCTTGGCCCGGCCGTAAGCCATCGGGGATTCGCCCTTGTCCTCACTGAAGGCTTCGGCAAGTTCCGGCGGCAACAGGTCAGCAACGTCCTTAGTGATGCTCTTCGGGGTAATCCCGTGCTCTTGGTTGAAGGCTATCTGCTTCTCGCGGCGGCGTTTGGTCTCGTTCACTGCCTGCCTGATGCTGTCGGTTATCGTGTCGGCGTAAAGAATTATCCTGCTGTTGACGTTCCTAGCTGCCCGCCCCATAATCTGAATCAGCGAACGGTAGGACCTCAAGAACCCTTCACGGTCAGCGTCGAGGATTGCGACCAACGTAACTTCAGGCAGGTCCATTCCCTCACGAAGAAGGTTAATCCCCACGAGTACGTCAATGCTCCCTGCCCTCAAGTCCCGAATGAGTTCCGCTCGCTCAAAAGTATTCAGCTCCGAGTGAATGTATTCGACCCTGAACTTCAGCTCCCTCAAGTAGTCGGCCAAGTCCTCAGACTCACGCTTGGTCAACGTCAGGACTAACGCGCGTTCACCCATGATGCTGGCGGCCCGTAACCTGTCCACTAGGTCGTCAACCTGAGTCTTTGCTGGGCGTGTGAGGACTTCTGGGTCAGGGATTCCAGTCGGGCGTATGACCTGTTCGGCGATGACTGAGGAGGACTTCAGCTCGTAGTCTCCTGGTGTTGCAGAGACGAATACGGCTTGGTTAATGCGGGACTCGAACTCTTTCCACTCAAGGGGCCTGTTGTCCAAGCATGACGGGAGGCGGTATCCGTTCTCGACCAAGACTCTTTTGCGGGCCCTGTCGCCGTTGAACATTCCGCGAACTTGAGGCAGCGTGATGTGGGACTCGTCGACGACCAACAGAAAGTCTTTCGGGAAAAAATCAATGAGCGTTCCGGGGGGTTCACCGTGATCTCTGCCGTCGAGGTAGACGGAATAATTCTCGATTCCCGAACAGTACCCGGCCTCCTGCAGCATTTCGAGGTCGTAAAGGGTCCTCATATTGATACGCTCTGCCTCTAGGAGTTTGCCGCGGGCGGAAAAATCCTTCTTGACTTGGGCTAACTCACTGAGGATTTTGGGGGCGGCCTGCTCTATAGCGTCCTCCTGAGTTACGTAGTGCTTGGCAGGGAACACTGAGGCCTCGTTCACTCGTTCCTTGATGCGGCCGGTTAGGGGTTCTGTGAGGTCAATGCGCTCTATCTCGTCGTCAAAGAACGTTACCCTTATGCACACGTCTTCCTCGTAGGCCGGGAAAATCTCTACTGTGTCTCCCCTCACTCGGAATTTCCCGGGTTCTGGTGTGAAGTCAGTGCGTTCGTAGTAATTTGCCACGAGGCGGGAAAGAAATTCGTGCTGGTCAATTCTGTCGTTGGCTCGGAAGGATAGTATAGCTTCCTCGTAGTTCACCTTCTGGCCAAGTCCGTAGATACACGACACGCTGGCAACTACGATAACGTCCCTGCGCTCGATAAGGGCTTTGGTTGCGGAGAGTCTGAGGCGTTCTATTCGGTCGTTGACGGAAGCGTCCTTCTCGATGTAGGTATCGCTTGAGGGAATGTAGGCTTCTGGCTGGTAGTAGTCGTAGTAGCTCACGAAATACCTCACGGCGTTATCTGGGAAGAATGACTTGAACTCGCTGTAGAGCTGCGCGGCTAAAGTTTTGTTGTGAGCGAGGACCAGAGTGGGCTTGTTGAGGCGGGCAATTACGTTTGCGATTGTGAAGGTCTTTCCGCTTCCTGTAACTCCCATGAGGGTTTGGAATCTATTACCGGCTCTGAGGCTGTGAGTGAGTGAGTCTATAGCTTCGGGCTGGTCTCCGGAAGGGGGCCAGTTAGAGTATAGTACGAAATTTTTTGTTGCGTTCATGAATAATGTTACCTTTCCTGAAATATTAGTTGACGATTCTAGCAATAATTGTGGTGTCTGATAATGTGGAGGTGTGATGAGGATAATATTACCGCCCATAGAATAATTAATTCGCGATTCTAACAATAATTGAATTGGCTGATAACACTATGCTAAAATTTTCGGACACACCATTAACCAAGTCATCATTTCCTGAAATCAGGAGGTCAGTAATACCTTGAGAAGATTACAGCACCTTTGCCTTATCGTATCCTTAATGCTGTTGTGTTGTGCCGGACACGCAGAAGAGACCCTAATTGACATTCAGTCAACCGGGAGCGGCTTAACTCGAGAGGAGGCCATGAAGAACGCTGTGGAGGAAGCCTTACGCCAGAGCATGGGGACAATGATTCTCAGCCGTGAAGAACTCACCGACGACTCGCTAATCGACAAAGTTATACAGGTCTCACGAGGGAGCGTCAAAGCCTCAGAGGTTCTCTCAGAGACTGCAGAAGGCGGAAAAATCACCCTCACCGCAAGATTCAGGATTGACCCGCGAGAAATTCAGGAGAGCGCACGGAATGCCGGAGCGTCATCGGGAGGGAGGGCCGACATCATCCGCCGTCCGTTGCTCGAACACGGGAGGCAGGTAATCAGGGCATTCTTTGAGGGGCTTGACCTTCTGGAGTTCTTGGACGTGAAACTAAAGGAGCTTCGGATTGACCCCGACAAAGAAGAGTTTTACGCACTCGTCAGGCTCCTCATGAACACGGAGAAATACACCCGCCTATTCTCTGGGCCGCTGACGGCGATACTTGATGAGGCACTGCCCGAGAGTCTGGACAAAGAATTAGCGGGTGAAGCTCCCGAGTCTCGTTATGCGGGAATAATTTACGTTTTGGGGACTGGTAGAAGTTTTAGGGCGTGGGCACTGCCGAAAGCGTTCGTTGATGAGTTGAGGGAGTCGGGAGGGTTTGACGGTTTCGAGGGTCGGAATATCCTGCAGACGCAAAAACGTATCTGGGTAAATATTTCGCTGATTGATGGGCTTGGGCGTGAGCTGCAGTACCAGAGAATACCAGTCTTGATTCCTATCACTAACATTATTCTGTTCTCGTCTGGGGGTTCAGGGGTCTCTAGTCCTTGGGGGGTGCTCGGGAGTTACCAGCCGCAGTTGTCGATAATTTGTGCGCCTCTGTTCGGGATGAGGGACAATTCGGGCAGGAGGTACAACGCATTTTTTGCGGATGAGGCTGACCCGTTCGAGCAGAAGTTTGTGTTTCGTCTGCCGAAAGAAGTTCTCTCGAGGGTGAAGAATGCGGTATCGTGGCTGCAGATTGAGAAATAGGAGGCATTCATGAAGAAAGTTTTGCTATCGGCACTCTTGGTTGTGGGTATGACGTTCCCAGCTTTGGGAGAAATCCTCAAGAGTGAAGGCGGGACTCACTGCAACGAAGATTTACGCAAGACAAGATAATTGGGAGGCATCATGAAGAAAGTTATGTTATCGGCACTCTTGGTTGTGGGTATGACATTTCCTGCTTTGGGAGAAATCCTCAAGAGTGAAGGCGGGACTCACTGCAACGAAGATTTACGCAAGACAAGATAATTGGGAGGCATCATGAAGAAAGTTATGTTATCGGCAGTTCTGGTTGTGGGTATGACGTTCCCAGCTTTGGGAGAAATCCTCAAGAGTGAAAATGGCTCTCTCACCGTCGAGGCCTCAGGGCGTGGCCGCACCCTCACCGCCGCAAAGATCAACGCCCGCAGAGACGCAGCCCGTCAAGCTCTCGGCTTCATCCTCGAGGGTACATCACTCTACACCGAACTCACCAGCGACTCAGGAACCACCCGTACCCTAAGCGAAAAAGTTATCCGACTGAGCCGAGCATTCATCGGTGCAGGTGAACAAGTCCTCAGCCAAACCGAAGACAACCGCCACATCTTCAGCGTAACTATGCGCATGAACGTCAGCGGTTCGGAACTCCTTAACGGCCTTATGCAGAAGGGAGCGGAAAAATCTTCCCTAGACGGCCTCTCTATGGTCGCCTCAGCTATGGCCCGTGAACAGTGGAAAAACGAAGTCAGCGGTGCCCTCGCGGAAGTGTTCGGGACCTTCCCAGTGAGCGATTACCTCAGAGTTACGGCCGAACCTGTCGGGGAGTTCGACATCAAGAGCTCAGAATTGCGCCTAAAGTTAAGCATGAAGTTCGACAGACAGAGATATTTTTCTGAGGCTGTCCCGCAACTTCTCGCCGTCCTCGATTACGTAGCTGAGGCAAGAATGACCGATATACCCTTCATCCTTCCCGCAGAACAGTCTGACAACGACACTATCACAATCTCCCCTCCTGACCCAGTCAAGACCATGCGCCAATACTTACGCCTAATGGAGATGGAGACTGAGAACAGGTCCATACGTCCTTCAGGGAGCGCAAACGTCTACATTCAGACCAGAGACTATTACTTCAACGCCTACAGGGTCGTGCCGGAGGCCTTCGGGAAAATGATTGAGGCAGTCTTCAAGGCAGACTCACGCGGCAACCTCCTCACAAAACAGGGCTTCGGTGAACTCAAGATAGAGATTGCCGGCGAAAACGGCAGGACCCTCCCAATAACCCCAATGAACATCAGCAACCTCAACAACATAATATTCTTCATGGACACGGCATCTTTAGCCCTCCACCCTTGGGTCGTCAACATGGACCTCTACGACGAAAACCATCACGCAATATTCATCCTGCCCGCGTTCGGGTTCGAGAACGAAGACGGACGAGACTTCACGCTCTATCAGGAGGAGAATGCCGAACTCCCTCCGCAGAAAGTTTCCGCCGAAGAGTTGATGAGTCTCGGCAACGGAAGCGTTGTACAGTGTTCGGTAGTGCTTAAGTG
>JAFPZI010000021.1 GCA_017417365.1 Synergistaceae bacterium | reverse complement strand
CGATGTGTCAATAGCTGCGACTCGTTCGGGGTTCGGCAACCCAATAGAGATTCAGGTGAAGGGCCAAGACTTGAACCAGTTATACACGATTGCTGAGGAGATTCGCGCAAAGGGCAGGGTTATTCCCGGAATCCGAGACCTCAAGATAGAGATGGAGATGGGCAAGCCAGAACTTGAGGTTACGCCAATCCGCTGGAGGCTGGCACCTTTGGGCCTGAACATTTCGGACTTGGCCGCAATCGTCAGGGGCTACCTTATCGGCAGGGACGCAGGAAAATTCCGGCAGGGCGGCTACGAGTACGACATCAAGGCCAGAATCAGCCGCGAGAAGGCCAGAGATATTTTCCAGGCACACGAGCTCCCGATAATGACAAGTCATGGCTTGGTCCCGCTCGACGAAATGGCTGACATAACTTGGGGGGACGCTCCTACGGAAATTCGGCGTGTGGAACGTGAACGCGCAGTTGTCATTACCGGCCGAGTGCGCTACATAACGTCAGGTGAGGGCAATGCACGAATGCGTGAGGTTGTCGACGCTATGACCCTCCCCGAAGGAGTGAGCGTGAATTTCGGCGGAGAACAGGAGGACATGGCCGAGAACTTCATAGAGCTTATTCGCACTCTGGTTATCGCTATCGTTGTAACGTATCTGGTTGTGGCCGCGATTCTGGAGTCGTGGATTTACAGCGTGATAATCCTCGCTACCGTTCCGATGGCGGCAATAGGAGTCGTTCCCGCAATGTTAATCTCGGGCGTGAACATCTCAATCTTTGCGTTAATCGGAATGATTATGCTTGTGGGAATGGTCGTCAACAACGCTATAGTTGTCGTGGATTACGCAGAAGTTCTGAGGCTGAAGGGCACTCACCCCTACGAAGCTGTTGAAGAGGCGTGCCACGTCAGGTTCAAGTCCCTATTGATGGCGGTAGTTACGTCGGTTGTGTCGTTGCTGCCGTTGCTGTCGACCGGTCGAGGCTCCGAGATGAAGAGGCCGATTGCAGTTGTGGCTATCGGTGGACTTATCGCCGGAGGAATGCTCGCAATGTTGTCGATACCAGCAGCGTACAAAGTTATCTGGAGGCTGTGGCTTTGGTGGGATAGAATCAGAGGACGCGAGAACGTTGAGACCGACGACGAAGATGACGACGACGACGAGTAAGACTATAGGGAGGCTGGCACTTGAAGCTATGCTCGTGGAAGTGTCGGTAACCCCCAAGCCCGGACTCGTTGACAGGGAAAATTCAGGAGCTCATAGAGATATGGGCTTCTTTACTTTCCTGAAGAGTGCAGCAGGGCTCCGCAACGCCTTTGACCAGTTCGCAGAGGCGGGGTTCAGGGCAGGACGTGAGGGGCTCGAGCCTTCGGGACTCTTCCCTGAACTCCGGAGAATCGGGCTCATTGCGGAACGGGACATGTTCACTGCGACTAACGGGGTCAACACCCACAAGGGAGAAATCTTCTCGCTTGGTGTCGTGAGCGGGAGTGCCGGGTACTTGTCGGGGCTCGGTGAGAGTCTCACGGGTGAAGGTGTGCTGAGTATGGCGGGTGCGGTGTGTTCGGGACTGTGTGAGCGGGATTTTTCGGAGACCAAGAAGAAAGCTCCCGACTCACTCACGAAGGGTGAACGGGCATATCTCGACTACGGCATCACAGGAATCAGGGGTGAGGCAGAGTCCGGCTACCCTATCGTGAGGAAGACAGCACTACCCCAATTGGTGAAGTATCTCGCTGTTGTGCCCTCAATGAATGACGCTTTGGCCCTAACGCTCCTGCACATAATCGCCGAGAATTTCGACACAAACATTCTCTCACGCCACGACATTAACACCCTCCGTGAAGTCATGGCTTCGGCAAAGAGGTTAATAGACTCAGGGGCAGGCCTTCAGGAATTACGGGAGCTCGACTCCGAGTTCATAGCCCGCAACATCAGCCCGAGCGGTAGTGCTGACCTCCTCGCGGTAACGTACTTCGTTCACGCCCTCACTCAGACCAGCCCCAATTAGTAACCTGCACATATTTTCCCGGCTGCTTGTACTCAATCCACAGGGGCGGCTGAAAATCTTTGTTGATGGCCTCCGCAAGGTCAAGAAGGATAATTTCGTCCTTGAACGCGCTGACCGGCGGGAGCTTCACCCCCTGCAAGAGGCTCTTGAGCTTCCGATATGCCCACGAACGGTCGGGTTCAGGGTGCAGGAGCTTCAAGAATAACTGCTTAGGCCCCTTCATCAGGTCCTCCTCGTAGAAATCTACCCTCAGCATTGCCTTGTGGTCATACTTCGTGTAAATCACCTTCCAGTACCATTGCTTGACATGCATTCGTGTAACGCCTTCGGGGATTGCTGGAGCCTCCTGTGTCTCCGGCTGAGTCTCTGATGTTCCCATGATGTCCTGTGTAGTGTTTAGCTCTGAGAGTTCGCTGAACTGGTACCCGCAATGCTGGCAGATTCTCGCCCTCTTCATGATAACTTTATGGCACTTCGGGCACTCCTTGAACATTTCGCCGAGAGTCTCGGGTCTTGGGTTCTTGTTACGGCTGACGGTCCGGCGTGGGGGAATAATCTTAGTGATTGCTCCGTGCCGTTCGATGTTGCCGGCAAAGTCCAACACTAGGCAGTCCTTGTAGTGTCCGGGACTCTTTACGCGCATACCCCTTCCGCTCATCTGCATATAGAGTCCCGGGGACAAAGTCGGGCGGGCCATCACGATAACGTCAATGTCAGGGTAGTCGAATCCCGTTGTGGCGACTCCGACGTTGGTCAATGCCCGAATCTTCCCGGCCTTGAACTCGCTGAATATCCGTTCGCGTTCGGCTGCTGAGGTCTTGCCAGTGATTGTCGCTGCGGTTATCCCGTGAGCTATGAAGTCGTCCCGAAGTGCCTCCGCGTGTGAGACACTCACGCAGAACACTAGCCATGCCCGGCGGTCTTTGGCGCGTCTGATTGTCTCCTCAACTATTCGCGTGTTGTTGTCGAAGTTGTTGACCCGCGACTCGAGTTCGTGTTTCTCGTAATCCCCCTGAACTTTCTTCACTCCCTCAACGTCCAGCTTCATGTCCGTGAATGTTGACGTGAGTTTGGCCAAGTAACCCCGCTTGATGAGTTCCTCAATCCCGACGGACTCCAGCAACGCCGTGAAGATTGCCTCTTTCCCCTCCGTAAGCATTCCCTGCCCTAGCCTGTAGGGTGTGGCAGTCAGGCCGATTACCCTCATTGACGGATTGATCTCTTGAAGGTCCGCGAGAAGTGTGCGGTACATTCCCGAGTCCGTGTTGGAGATCAGGTGAGCCTCATCGACTATCACGAGGTCAATTTTCCCGAGCTCACTGCCCTTCTTCCAGATTGATTGTATGCCGGCGACTGTGATTGTGTTGATGTCCTTAGTGCCGAGCCCTGCGCTGTAGATTCCGACTGGTGCACTTGGCCAGACCTGAATAATTTTGTCCGCGTCCTGCACCAAGAGTTCTTTGACGTGTGAGAGGACTAGAATTTTCCCGTCCGGCTTCCTCCTGAGCATGTCCTCGCAGAGCCCCGCGCAAATCCACGCCTTGCCCGAGCCGGTAGGAGCGACAATGCAAGGGTTGCCCTGATTCTGTGAGAGCCATTTATACACGTCCCGTATAGCGTTCGCCTGATAATCACGTAAACCTTTAATCAAAGCCTCTAGAT
>JAFPZI010000231.1 GCA_017417365.1 Synergistaceae bacterium | reverse complement strand
GACCACCACGCTCACGTCTACCCTCTGGCAAAAATAGGCCTGCCCGCTGAAGCCGTGTGTTTCTCGTCGGGAGTTACGACAATCGTTGATGCCGGCAGCACAGGGGCAAAGACCTTCAGCAAGCACATTGACTTCATCAGGACGAGCAAGCTCACCGTAAAGGCATACCTGAACGTCTGCTCAACCGGCCTAGACTCACTGCCCGAACACATGGAGGACGTTGCACCCGAACATTACGACTCAGGGGCAATCCGTGAGGCCTTCGAGGAATACGGCACTGACCTTTTGGGCCTGAAGCTGAGGACCAGCAGCGAAATCGTAGGCACATTGGGCTATGAGCCATTGAGGCAGACTGTGAGGCTCGCGGAAAGTTTGGGGCTGTCCGTTATGGTTCACTGCACGAACCCCCCCGGGGAAATATCGGAACTTGTCGGGTATTTGCGCGCAGGGGACGTTATGACCCACATGTACATGAACAAGGGCAGCACAATTCTCGATGACTGCGGGCGGGTGATACCTGCTGTCCTTGAGGCTCGTGAAAGGGGCGTAATCTTCGAGGCCTCTGACGCTCGGGCGCATTTCTCCCTTGACGTTAGCGCACGTGCAATCCGTGAAGGGTTTTTGCCGGACATAATAGCGACTGACCTCACGAAATTGAGCATGTATCTGCGTCCAACGGCCTTCAGCATGGCGAACCAGCTCGCGAAATACTCAATGCTTGGAATCCCTGAGGACGAATTATTTGCTCGGTGCACCGTCAATCCCGCAAGACACATGGGCATTAAGGCTGGAAGTCTGAGTGTCGGGAGCGCGGCGGATATTGCGGTGTTCAGGCGTGAGGAGTTCGTTACTCAGTTCGGGGACAGGCCGTATAGTGATTCGTCGGTGAACTTGAGGTTTGGTGAGCACATCTACAGGCCGTTAATGACGGTCAAGAACGGTGAAGTAGTGTTCAGGGATATAGCGTTCTAGTGAGAGGAGCCCGCTTGATGTATGAGCGGGTTATTGTTCTCTCTGCTGGTTTGATAGAATAGCGCTAAGATTATTATTCAGAGGTATTCAGCCGTGAAGAGAGTAGTGTTGTTGGTGTTAGCGGCATTTGTTGTGTCAATCTGTGCTTGGCCAGCAGGTGCAGCATATGACCCTTTATCGAGCAGCCGTACAGAACGAGCAAAGGCTGAGGCATTCAACGGGAAAATGGAACTCCTTGTCAGGGATGTCGGGAAATTAGCAGACCAAATAGCAGCGTATAACAAACCAGCTTTCGAGGTCAGGCTCACTAGAGAGGAACGTCAATATCAAGAAATGGGAGAGGATAACTATAGGACTTCCCGTATTCTTTATAATAGAGTCTGGGCAAAAGATAAAACGCTTGTGTTAGGGGAAGCGAGGGGGGACAAAAGATTTTATGCTACATTCTTGACAACAATTGACCCTGAATATTCTTTTGTCGGCGGTATACGTGTCGGGGCAGGCACTAAAATTCTTGAGAACTTCTTTGGCGATTCCATAATGAACGCGGGCAATGTTGAGGGGCAAAAGGTTACATTGACGGGCCCGGATTATGGTCCTACGGATGGTGGGCCTGACCACGTTAATATCACTTGTGTGAATGGTGTAATTACAGAAATCAGGCTTTATCGTTCAGGCAGTTATGTTTTCTCGTTCAAGGCACTTGACTTTGCGAACAAAAGATTACACCAGATGGGACTCGCAAATATATATTAAGGCAAAATCCCCCTCTCAGCTCGAAAGGGGGACTCTTTCTACTCCGCCGAAATCGTCAGAGTTACTCCGGACTTCCCGAGCAGCTCCTCAAGTTCTTTCTGGGTCATGCCCGTAATCCTCCCGAGCCTCGTGTATTCCCACGTGTTGCTCCCGTAGAACACCACTATCTGATTCCCGGAGTACAGCACAATATCTCCTGCCCTCGTCGTGATCCGCTCGTCCTCTCTCGGCAGCCTCCGCCCAAGTGAACCCACCTGCTCAAACCCTCCGTAACGGGACATCTTGACCGTGAGGGGCGCAAGAGACTTTAGGGCGTTGACGCTCTCGTTGTCCTCCCACTCGACCGCTAGGACGGTATCATCAACCTTCAGCTTAATTCTGGAATCAGCGAAGCCCTCACAGACTCCTAGACACAGAAGTAAACTTAACACCACAATAATTCTTGGCATGTAAATTTCTCACCTCCACACAATAATAATGCCCCCTTGCCCTCAACAGCAAGGAGGCACAATAGCTGCAAATTCTTACGCGTCATAGACCTCGTCAATAATCTCGAACTCTTTGGCCTCAAGGGACTTGTTCACCCAATCGCGGTTGATTGTGCCCTGCCTGGTCTTCTCGAGCTTGCCCTCGTCTGCGGCCTGGAATTTCTTTGCGTCCTCAAGAACTTTTGCGCCGTCCTTTCTGGGAATCACTATCACTCCGTCAGGGTCAGCGAGAATAATATCTCCGGGGTTGACGCTGATTCCTCCGCACGAAATCGGGACGTTGAGTTCACCGGGACCTTCTTTGTAGGGGCCGCCGGGTGTCGTTCCTGTGCAGTACACCGGGAAGTCCCACTTGCCTATCTCGTCAATGTCCCTGATTGGGCCGTCGAGAACTATACCGGCAATTTTCTTCTGGAGGTACAGATAGGCCATCATGACTTCACCCATTAGGGCGCGGGTTGAGTCTTCCTCATTGGACACGACGAGAACATCACCCTCATTGCAGAAGTTCAACGCTGCGTGAAGGGCGAGGTTGTCCCCTGCTCGGCACTTGACGGTGAAGGCTGGTCCGGCCATCATCTGGTGTTTTGGGCTGCTCACGAGGTGAATGCGGGGGTTCATCGCACAGCTTCTGCCCATAACGTCTGCTGTGTTGGAGGCGGGGATATTCTTGAACTCCTCAACGATTGCGGGGTCCGGCATGTTGCGCTTGAGGTATATTCTTTTTCCGACTGACATAATATCGTGCTCCTTTGCGTGTAATTCTCTTGTGGATGAGGGAATATTACAGCAAAACCTTCACTAAGACAAACAGTCATAATTTTACTTGCCGACAATAAATTTTTGTCAGACCACCGCCAGCAGCAACGAAAGCATCACCGCCCCAACAGCGTTGCTCTTCTTCTGGTAGTGGTGGTACAGATGAATCCCGCAGGAATTATTGCCAGCGTCCTGCCGTTCATCACAACCACGCCAATGCTCCCAAAAAGTGAGACCTGATGAGGCAATCCCGGTGTTAAGTTCACAGCGACAAGACCAGCAACGACAGCATCACCGCCCCAACAGCGTTGCTCTTCTTCTGGCAGTGGTGGTGCAGATGAATCCCGCAGGAATTATTGCCAGCGTCCTGCCGTTCATCACACACCCGCCAATGCTCCCAAAAAGTGAAAGCTGATGAAGCAATCCCGATGTTAAGTTCACAGCGACAAGACCAGCAACGACAGCATTACCGCCCCGACAGCGTGCACTAACCAGAACCTTAACGTTACCGCAGTCTCGTCGAGCCCCTTTTTCTGGTAGTGGTGGTGCAACGGTGCCATGAGGAATACCCTTCTGTTGAGCTTCCTTATCGTGAATATCTGTATTGCCGAACTCAGCATCTCAATGATGAAGATGAACCCCGCAGGAATTATTGCCAGCGTCCTGCCGTTAATCACGCACAAAGCCGCCAATGCTCCCCCCAGAAAGTGAGACCCAGTATCACCCATGAACGTTTTCGCCGGCCTCAAGTTGTAGAACATGAACCCCGCAGTCATGAAGAATAATTCCGTCATGGCCTCAGAGTTCACACCCCCACCAGGCACCAACAGCAATAACGCCCCCAGCGACACGAGAAAGCTCCCCCCAGCGAGACCGTCGAGACCGTCGGTGATGTTCACAGCGTTAATAGTCCCCGCAGTCATCAGGAACGTCAACGGTAGCGACACCCACACCCCGAACTCCCAGCCCGGCCACAATCCCAACCTCCCAGACAACCACACCGCAATCACCCACACCCCGCACAGCAGCAACTGCACCTTCAGCTTCGACATGCTCCGAAATCCCTCGCTGGTGTGAGTCCTGAACTTCAGCCAGTCATCTACAAACCCGATTAACCCGCTCAGAACCGGCAGGCTCCAGAACATTAACCCCTCCCAAGAAGGATTCAGGATTAACGCGAGAACTCCCAAACACAGAAAGATTACTCCTCCCATCGAGGGCGTTTTCTCCTTAATGTCGTTGTCGATGTTCACTCCGTACCATTTTTGCTGCTGGGTCATGTGAATCCTACGCTGTATCTTTATCCACACCCACTGAAGCCCCGCACTCAGCACAAAGAACAGAAGAGCCGTCAAGAATCTCATTCCCCGAGTTCCTTCACAACGTTCTCAAGCCCTATGCTGTGAGACCCCTTCACTAATATTCCCTGAATTTCACGCGAGGCCATTATCTTTCTCGCAGCCTCCAGAGCTTCACGCCAATCCGACACGAACACGTAATCTCCCTTCACAGCCTCACGCCAGATTTCCCCAACGAGAATAACCCCGTCAATCCCGGTGAACAATTCCTCAAGTTCCGCGTGATACTTGGCCGAATCCGTGCCTAACTCCCGCATTTCCCCGAGAACCGCAATTTTCCCGGCACACACAACGCGCGCAAAAGTCTCACGCGAGGCCCTCATTGACGCAGGGTTGGCGTTGTAGGCATCATCAACTAGGAACCTGTGGCCGTTGTCGAGAATCATCACCCTTCCACGCCCAGTGAGTGCCTGAAATTCACCGAGTGAGTCAGCTGACTCCTGAAGGCTTATCCCGAGCTCATGACCAACTGACGCGGCCAAAGCTAAGGGCATTGCGTTATGTTTTCCCCAAATGTTGGCGGTGAAGCGGGCGATTTCCTGACTGACCCTGTGCGACAACACGAACGACAACGCTGGCAGTGAGTATTCTGACCTGTCGACGGCCAAGACGAAATCCGAGTCCTTCCATTCGCCCACACCCATAGACTTCACAACGTACTTGAACGCCTCGCTTAAGTATGGGTTGTCGTTGTTGAAGATTATCTTGCTGATTGACGGTGAGTGAACTATCTCCAGCTTTTCGGCCAAGACCCCTTCTACGCTGCCGAACCCCTCAAGGTGCACGGGAGCTACAGCCGTGAGAATCGCTATCGTTGGCGGGAAATACTGCGTGAGTTCCTTAATCTCCCCTGGCTTGTTTGCGCCGAACTCAAGAATCAGAATCTCCGTCTCAAGCGGCATTGCCATAATCGTTGCAGTACACCCAATGAGTGTGTTGAAGCTGCGTTCGGGAGTGTGAAGCCTGAAGTGCGGTGCCAAAACCTTCTGGAGTGCCGCGCGCGTCGTGGTCTTGCCTACGCTGCCGGTTATCGCTATGACTTCCTGCAAGTTGTGAGCTTGGAGCTTTCGTGAGGCTATTTCGGCCAAGTCCCGTTCTGGGTTCTCAAGCTCGATTACTGGAACGTTCACACCTTCGGGAGCTTTGCCGGACCTGACGATGATTAATGAGGCCCCGTTAGCTATTGCTTGGGGAATGTACTTGTGGCCGTCGGTCTTCTCACCCTCGAGGGCAACGAACGCACCCCCTTCTACTACGTCCCTGCTGTCTGTGGCCAAGTGTGAGGGAAATTCAACCTCACCAAAACCTCCGGCCAAGTCCCCGAAAAGCTCAGAAAGTTTCATGTTCATTGCTTATCCCTCCATTCTTTGACGGCTTCGGCATCGTTGAACGGTATCTTGTGATTCTTGATTGTGATGAATTTTTCCGGCCCCTTCCCGGTAATCACGAGAATATCACCCTCCTTAAGCTCCTCAAGTCCCGTCCTGACTGCTTC
>JAFPZI010000230.1 GCA_017417365.1 Synergistaceae bacterium | reverse complement strand
TTACGTCGGCAAGGCCAAGAAGCTCAAGCGCCGGGTGTCGTCGTATTTCCGCCATCACGCGTCTGCAAGGCTGAATAAACTTGTCGAACTCATCGAGGACATTTCCACAATCCGTACAGAGACAGAAGCAGAAGCCCTAATCGTTGAGGCAAAATTAATCCGGCGTTACTCCCCGTTCTTCAACATTGAGCTTAAGATGGGCGACAAATACCCCTACCTGAGAATCACGAATGAGGACTACCCGCGAATAGAGATCACCAGGCACAAGAACAATGACGGTTCGGTGTATCTTGGCCCGTTCGTCGACGCCGGGAACATCCGCAACCTTATGCGCCTAACGGAGCGGTATTTTCCCCTGAGGGTCTGCCGTAAGACCATTACCCCAAACCCCGAGAAGCGTCCGTGCGTTGAGTACAGTTTGGGGCGGTCGATGGGTGCTTGTGCTGGGTTGTGCAGTCAGTCGGAGTACAGGGAACGAGTAGCTGATGTGATTCTATTGTTCGAGGGAAAATCTGCGGAACTCGTTGACCGTCTCCGAAAGCGAATGGACACGGCCGCAAAGGGTCTGGAGTTCGAGAAGGCAGCGCGTTACCGTGATACTATCCGGGCAATCTGGAGGCTGACGAGGCAGAAAATATCTTCGGCACTTCAGGAGGATTTGGACAATGAGACTTGGCGGGTGTTGAACAGGGTACAGGAATTGCTCGGGCTAAAAGTCTTGCCATGGAGGATTGACGCTTTCGACATTTCGCACACGTCAGGGCATGACACATACGGGTGCTGTGTGGTGTTTGAGCAGGGGAGGCCGAGCAAGAATCTCTATAGGCGGTTCAAGATTCGCGGGCTTGAGGACGGGGAGATCAACGACTTTGCGTCAATCTACGAGACTGTGAAGAGGCGGTATTCTCACGTTCTGGACAATTCGGAACCCGCACCGCAGTTGGCGTTGATTGACGGAGGGCCGGGGCAGCTCGAGTACGCTGAACGTGCGTTGAGTGAGCTGGGGTATGACCTGCCGTTGGTTGCTCTGGCGGAACGTGAAGAGTTAATCTTTCTGCCGGACAGGGAGGAGCCATTGAGGCTTGGGAGGGATGATGAGGTTCTGCAGTTGTTCCAGAGGCTGCGCGATGAGGTGCACAGGTACGCAATCACTACGCACAGGAACGCTCGGGATAAGGCTATGAGGCGTTCACGTCTTGAGGACATTCCGGGCGTGGGGCGGAAGACTGCGGCGGAGCTGCTGGTGAGGTTTGGGAGTGCGAAGAGGGTAGCGGGGGTGAGTGTTGAGGAGCTGATGAGTGTCCCGGGAGTTGGGCGGAAGACTGCGGAGAAGATTCTAGAGGGCCTGAGGGAATGAGGCTGACATTTCCTGAACTGTGAAAATGGTAAATTTTATGAGGAATTATTCTTACTCATTGAGACTAAGGGTTAACAATAAAGTTATTAGCATCCAGACTTAGGGATTCGCGAAAAATAGAACGTGTTCTATTTATCTGCGAGCTTCTCAGAGAACAGAACATTACGCTAACACCTCACGCTATCGAGGAAAATCCCCGATGCTCTGAACAACGATAATAATTCATGGTATACTAGCTAAAATTTTACGATAAAGGAAGGTTTACTATGGATGATAAGGTTGCTATAATATCAAGCCACAAGCCACAAGCCACAAGCCACAAGCCACAAGCCTATACTATAC
>JAFPZI010000229.1 GCA_017417365.1 Synergistaceae bacterium | reverse complement strand
CTTCCGTCTTTGACTATAGGATAAGATTTGAACAACAAATATCCACCAGACTTCGGCGTTACGTTCTGAAGTCATACCTATTATGGTTATATACTGCAAAGGACAACATAATATTATACTTTATGGTGTTGCCCGTAGCTCTTCCAAAAGAGCGATTCATTTTGTGCAACCTAGCCCCTACAACCCTAAGTAGACCATTTTTGGGCACACAAATAATCCAGTCTTAAAGCTGGTTGTTTCTTCTCGTAGCTCACTATTCATCAATGAACTGTTGTTCTTGTCATGCCTCTAACATAAAATTACCCACGAGATTCATCAAGAGCTGTCTATACCTTCCCTACTGGGCCTCAAACATATATTCCCTATCTTTCGGGATATTATCGGGCAGATAAGGCTTGAAGAGTGTGCTGACCACTGACCTGTAGACACAACAAATCCCCCGCCAACACATCAGACGGGGGAAAATTTCTCTCTCTCAGAGGCTATAGCTTACTGCGCCTCAAACATATCTTTACCTACTGCACAAAGTGGGCATACCCAATCTTCAGGGACATTCTCCCAAGCTGTCCCCGGAGCTACTCCGTTATCCGGGTCTCCCGCCTCAGGATCATAAACGTATCCGCACACTGTGCACACATACTTTGTCATTGCAACTAACCTCCCTCTATGTTTGCGTAAATTATAGCATACAAGGCACTAGAAAAACTTTTCCCAGTACCCAACAACAAGAATCACCAGCATAATAACCGGCACAGCGTAAGTCAGGTAACCGCGCAGGAATTTCGGGAACTTCAAGCCCTCTCCCTCGTCAACCTCAGCGATAAAGTTATCCCATCCCCAGCCGTATCTGGTTACACAGAACAGCAGGTACACGATTGTACCGACGGGAAGAATATTATTGCTCAGGATAAAGTCCTCAAGGTCAAGAACGTTTGACCCAGCTCCCAAAGGCTGAAAACCTGACCAAATGTTGAACCCGAACGCACACGGCAGGGACAAGATGAATATTCCCGTGCAGGTTACGATTGACGCAGGAACCCGCCCCCACCCAAAACGGTCCATGAAGCAGGCTATGACGTTCTCGAACACTGCTATCACCGTCGAGAGCGCAGCAAAGCTCATGAACAGGAAGAACAGTGTACCCCAAATCCGGCCGTTTGGCATGGAGTTAAACATGTTCGGCAGAGTTACGAAGATCAGGCCCGGACCAGCTCCCGGATTAACTCCGTAGGCAAAACACGCAGGAAAGATTATCAATCCCGCAGTCAGTGCCACAAACGTATCAAGACCAGTGATTATCAGGCTCTCACCCATCAATGAACGCTCTTTGCTGATGTAGCTCCCGAAAACTGCCATGCTCCCAATTCCCAAGCCCAACGTGAAGAATGACTGCCCTAACGCTGCGTAGACGCTCGTCCAGAATCCTTTTGCCGTCAAGTTCTCAATGCTCGGCTTCAGGTAAAAGCTCAGTCCTGCTTCTGCTCCGGGCAATGTTACCGACCTCACAGCAAGAATAATCATGATTATCAGCAAGCCCGACATCATGACCTTAGTTACCCGCTCTACACCGTTCCTCAAGCCCGCACAGCACACTATGAACCCTATCGACACCGCCGCATACAGCCACAAAGCCGTACGTTCAGGGTCAGACACCAAGCCTCCGAAATATGCCCCTACCTGTTCGGGTGTGAGGCCCTGAAGAACTCCAGCACCCGAATAGAACGTGTAAGCCAGCATCCACCCAGCTACGACGGTGTAATACATCATGAGCAATACGCAAGCTGCCCAAGCCACATAGCCCCACAGCGACCACGCACCGCCCTTAGGGTATAACACGCTGAACGACCGGCTGACGCTCCTCTGTGAGGCACGGCCAACCGCGAACTCCATCACGAGAATCGGCAGGGCCAAGAACAGCAGGAAGAATATGTATATCAGCACAAACGCCGCCCCTCCGTACTGCCCAGTGATGAACGGGAACCTCCAGACGTTGCCCAAACCTATTGCGCAACCGGCAGACAGAAAGATAAACCCCAAGCGGCTGCCTAATGTTTCACGCGAATTACTCATAACTCCTCCTTACTTGGCGAACGTCTGATAGTACCCCACGCCGAGAATTATGCACATGATTACGGGAACTATATACGTGAAGTAGAACCGCAGGGACTTCGGGAATTTCGCACCCTTGCCCAAATCCGCTTCGGCTATGAAGTTGTCCCAGCCCCAGCCGTAACGAGTAACGCAGAACAGAAGGTAGATGATTGACCCGATCGGAAGAAGGTTGTTGCTGACTATGAAGTCCTCGAGGTCAAGAACTCCTGAACCGGGCCCGAGAGGCTGAATCCATGACCAAGAGTTGAAGCCGAGTGCGCAGGGTATCGACAAGACGAACACGAGTATTGCCATCCACGCCGTTGAAGAATGACGGGACCAGCCGAATCTATCCATGAAGCAGGCCACGATGTTTTCGCAGACAGCTACGACGGTCGAGAGGGCCGCGAAACTCATGAACAGGAAGAATAACGCTCCCCAAATTTGTCCGCTGGGCATCTGGTTGAACATGTTCGGGAGGGTTACGAAGATCAGTCCGGGGCCGGCTCCGGGATTGATTCCGTAGGCGAAGCACGCAGGGAAGATGATTAAGCCCGCCGTGAACGCCACGAACGTATCTAGTCCCGTAACTATCAGGCTCTCACCGAATAATGTCCTGTCCTTGCTGATGTATGACCCGAAAATAGCCATTGACCCTATGCCCAGACTCAGCGTGAAGAATGCCTGACCTAATGCGGCGTAAAGTGTCGTGCCGAGCCCGGAGGATACGAGCTTGCTGAAATCCGGCTTCAGGTAGAACTCTAAGCCTTTGTCCGCACCGGGAAGGGTTACGCTTCTTACAGCAAGGGCAATCATTATCACGAACAAACCCGCCATCATGAGCTTGGTTATCCGTTCAACGCCGCTTCTGAGGCCCGACCAGCAGATTACTGCACCGATGATTACGGCCAGAGTCATCCACGAGACCATTTGAGTCGGTGAGGCCAAGAACGAGTTAAAGAATCCCCCGACAGCCTCAGCGTTGAGTGTGTTGAACGTCCCCACAGCCGAATAGTATGTGTATGCGAGCATCCAGCCGGTGATTGTGGTGTAAAACATCATGAGGAGAATATTTCCCGCCCAAGCGATATAGCCCCACAATGACCAGACTTTGTGTTGGGGACAAAGGACGGCGAAGGAACGCGAGGAACTTTTCTGCGAGGCCCTTCCGACTGAGAACTCCATAACCATAATGGGCATGGCCAAGAACAGGAGGAACGCAATATAGACCAGAACGAAAGCAGCTCCGCCGTATTGGCCGGTGATGAAGGGGAAACGCCAAACGTTGCCGAGACCGATAGCGCAGCCTGCTGATAGGAAGATGAAGCCGAGCCTGCTTGCGAAAGTCTCTCTAGGTTTATCTGACATGAATATTAATACCTCCAGAATAAATTCAGAATTTCAAGATTATAGCAGTTTGCGGTGAAATGGGTGTTGCAGAAAAGATAGGGCCTCCCCGTTTTGTGAGGAGGCTGTGAGTTATTCTGGGACGGAGGCAAATAACTTTTTGCGCTTCTGTACGATGTTGTAGCGCGGGTTGGCCTTGAGGATCAATTCGGCCATGACTTGAGGGTCATCGGGTAAGTGGTAGGTGCAGAGGGCGAGTTTTGGTGCGAAGCGTGCGAGGGTGTCCTGAGCTCCTGCGAGCATGTGGCGTTCGAAGCCTTCAATGTCGGCCTTGATGAAGTCGACGCGGGGTAAGTTGTTCTCGCGGACGAAATCATCTAGTCTCACCGTCTCCACAACTTGAGAACTGTCCGCTTCTTTCCGCCCCGCAATAAATGAGTTTCCTGAAGATGTCGACGCATTCACGAAAATCTCACGGCTGATGTTCTCGTCCGACAGACCTTTTTTCGCGGGAATAATCTTGCCGTTCATCTCCGCAGTGCGTTCGAGAATCTTGAATGTAGAGTCTACAGGCTCAAACGCGTAAGTTGTCGCACCCTTCACCGACGCATAAGCCGCAAAATCTCCTATCCAGCTGCCAGCGTCTATCACGATGTCCCCGGGCTTGACCGTAACGTTTACCTTGTCGTTGACGAGGCCGTAGAGACCTTCGGGCAGCATTGGTTCGCAAAAACTGAATATTTTTTCCTCGTAGCTGTCATCAAACATTGTGTACGAAGTAAAAGTATCGTCAAATATGTTGAATATCAGCCTGTTTCT
>JAFPZI010000228.1 GCA_017417365.1 Synergistaceae bacterium | reverse complement strand
CCCAAGTGCAGTGATAACCTGCCAGCCCTTGTGTGAGGCTCCCCGAGATAGGGATTTGTGGGGAATGTTTGAGTGAGGCATTCACGAGAAGGAAGAGGTAGTGAACACCCTCACGCGAACGATAGGGCCCAAGTGCAGTGATAACCTGCCAGCCCTTGTGTGAGGCTCCCCGAGATAGGGATTTGTGGGGAATGTTTGAGTGAGGCATTCACGAGAAGGAAGAGGTAGTGAACACCCTCACGCGAACGATATAGCCTAAGTGCCGTATAAATCTGCCAGCCCTTGTGTGAGGCTCCCCGAGATAGAGATTTTTGCGGAAGGTTCGAGAAGTATGCGGGCCTTCCGTTATTTATGTTACACGCACTCATACCCTCGCATAAATCGAACATGTTCTATTATACTTGTGTGAAGTGTAAATCGAGTGCCTGTTTAATCGGATTGTGAGCTGATTCGAGCCAGCTTTTCCCCCCCAATCACCGAAAATTGCTCCTCCAGAAGGTCAATAAAGTACCTGCAATGATGGTTCAAGTACCTCTGCCGGCTGTAGATAACGTAAATCTTCAGCTTGACGGGTTCACCCTTGAGGCATAACGGAAAGATATTCACGTCATCATTCATCCCATAGTGCCACCGTGCCAAGTTCATATGTGAAGTGAAGCACCCCGCAAGAGCCGCGTTGCACAACGGAGCCATAATCGTGGTGTACCCCGCCTTGAGGTAAACATCAGGTTCATATCCCGCCTCACCGAAGCACTGAGCGATACGCCTTCCCATTCTCCCCAGAGGCGACACAATCAGGAACGGCAGGCGCGAAAAGTCCTTCAGGTCCGCACCCTCACGAAAAGCCTTCTCCTTGAGGGGTTCTGTGTCTGACCCGTAATGTTTGCGTAAAAGTTTGTCCGACACGCAGAAATACACCGGGTCATCGTAAGCCGCTCGTGAGTTCACCCTGAGGGCCCGCAGGTCGGAGTCCACTGTTACGGCAAAATCTACCTGGTTCTTCTGCACGAGCATTTCTGAGTCGTCGCTTGTCCTGTCGATCAGGTCAATCGTAACATTAGGGTAAAGTGCTGAAAACTTCTCTAGTACGTTCGGGAGGTAGTAGTTGAAGCGCGGAGAACTCGCACTTAGTGTAATTTCTCCCGTGTCGCTCTGGAGCGTGTCCACAAGAATTGCGCGTAAGTTGGTCTCCTCTTGGTGGACTTGCCGAGCAAACTTCAGGACTTCCCTTCCCGCACTCGTCAGCTGTAATGTCGGGTACCTGTAGAACAATTTCGCCCCGTAGTAGTTCTCTAGCCTCATGATGTGGTTGCTTAATGTCTGCTGGCTGATGTGGAGACGTTGTGCTGTCCGAGTGATGTGCAAGTCTCTGGCAGTTTCCGCAAAATAGTACAAACTCTCTAGTTCCATTATGACCCCTCACAAAAATTTTTTGACAGTATAGCACCCCCTGCGCGTCATCTCCTCCCTGTCCAGAAAAATACACACACCATCCCCGCTTTTGTGATTCCTCCTTATCAACGAGGTTATCTGCTGCCCCTTCTCCAGCGTCAACAATAGCGGCCGTAAGTTCCGCACAAAAAATTACCCCTCGCCTTCTTCAAGCAAGGGGCATAAAGTCTTAGCGAATGGTGCTACTTCCTGCGGTACTTGGTGAGGTCAATCGCGACCGCCACAGCGATAATTACGCCCTTGATGACCTGCTGCCACATGGGAGAAACGTTGATGAACTGAAGGCCGTACTGAATTATCGTGAAGATTAATACGCCCATGATAATTCCGCCGACCTTGCCTATTCCTCCGTTAAGTGAAACGCCTCCGACCACGCACGCCGCAATAGCATCGAGCTCGTAACCGTTGCCGTAGTTGTTGGTAGCTCCTGCGGTTCTTGCCGCCTCGAGGACACCGGCAATACCGTAGAGGCATGACGCAAGAATGAATATGCCCATGATGTTGCGGAACACGTTAATTCCCGCCACAACCGCAGCTTCTCTGTTGCCGCCGATAGCGTAAACGTTTTTGCCGAAGACTGTCTTATTGAGGATGAACCAAATGATTACGCAGATCACCGCCGCAATAGGAATCAGAATGCTTATTCCCGGAAAGCCCTTGTACACTCCAGAGAGCAGCCTCATCTGCCCGAGCTGTGCGAAGTCGTTGCGGATTCCTCCGATGGGCTGTGAGTTGTTTGGGGGCATGTCGAAATACAGTGAGCAGGCTCCGTAGATGATTACCTGAACCGCCAGAGTCGCAATGAACGGGTGCATGTCGTACTTGGCCACAAGGAAGCCGTTCAACGCACCGAAGACCATGCACGCGAGGACAGCCGCAATAATGGGCATCCACACGGCAACCTGCGGGAGGTCCGGGAAGAAGCGATTTGCGTATGTTGCCGTCTGCATCATCGAGGCCGAGATTACCGCCGCAAGTCCGACCATACGCCCCGCGCTGAGGTCTGTACCGGCGATTAACAGGGTGAAGCAGATTCCCAGAGCCATAATCAGCTTGGTTGACGACTGAGTCAGAATGTCGAGGGCCACGCGAATCTGCATGAATCTGGGCTGAAGTATGCAGATTACGACAACAAGCACTAACATTGCGAGAAGTATTGCGTTGTTTGTGAGGAACTCGCTGAATGACCTTCCTGCTAAAGCGGCTTCCTCCTCAGTCTTGGCTTTGGCCGTGAAACCTTTTAGCGCGAGACACGCACCAATGATAATCAGGAACACAGGGAGGTCGTAAATCTTGCGGTTGAGGCCCATCGGAGCCTTCAGGAAGTAGAGAGCGATTCCCAATGCGAGAATCACGAGCCCTCCGACAGTAAACAGACGCTTTGAACGTGATGTATTTTCCGCCATGATAAAAATTTTTCTCCTATCTGTAGAATTTATGCCGCGTTATTATCCTTACGGCCCGCGAACTGTGTAGCGAACGCCATAATCTTTTCCTGAGAGTATTCGCCCTTGTTCAGGAAACCTGTAACTCTCCCCTCACACATGACCATAATACGGTCGGACATTCCCATAAGCTCCGGCATCTCGGACGAAATCATGATTATTGATTTCCCCTGCGCTATCTGCTCCAGCATGATGTTATAGATTTCGTACTTGGCCCCTACGTCGATTCCCCTCGTGGGCTCATCCAGAATCAGTATGTCCGAGTTCGTCAACAGCCACCGAGCTATCAACACCTTCTGCTGATTCCCGCCCGAAAGATTCTGAATCAATGTCTGGAGTGAGGGAGTCTTGACGTTGAGCTTCTTGCACTCAGCATCCGCATCAATTGCCCTCCGCCTGTCGTTGAGGACTCCGAAACTCGCATAACTCTTCTGGTTGGCGATAACCGTATTCTCCAGAATCGGCAGGATTCCGAAAATCCCCGTCGCCCTCCGCTCTTCAGTGAGGAGTGCCAGACCTCTGGACTTCGCGAATCCCGGAGACTTCGCCGAGTACCTCGCACCGTTGAGCATAATTTCTCCCGACGCTATGCCCCTCAACCCGAACAACGCCTCAACAAATTCCGTCCTCTGCGCTCCGACTAGTCCGCCTATCCCCAGAATTTCTTGTTTGTGCAGCTCAAAGCTCACGTCCTGGAACGACTTCTTCAGCGGTGAACAGACATGCTCAACCTTCAGGACAACTTCACTGCCCGGCTTGCCCAAACGAGGCGGGAACTGGTTAGTCATTTCGCGCCCGACCATCTGCCGGATTATGAAGTCTATCGTGAGTTTCTCGCCAGTCTTCGGGTCTGTTACCGGCCAAGTCCCGACGTAAGTACCATCACGCATTACCGTAATCTCGTCGGAAATCTCGAGAATCTCCTTCATCTTGTGGGAGATATACACGAACGCCACGCCCTGAGCCCTAAGCCGGTTGATAATCTTGAACAGGTGGTCGACTTCCCTGTCCGACAGCGAGGAAGTAGGCTCATCGAGAATAATTATCTTGGCCTTCATGTCGACAGCGCGGGCAATTTCCATCATCTGGAGGATTGCTGCACTCTGCTCACCAGCCAAAGCCAGCGGGTCAACGTCAAGCTCCAAATCCTCAAAGAGTGCCTTAGTCCTGTCATACATGGCCTTGTGGTCAACGACCCCCATGTGCCCGGGAAATCTCCCCAAGTACACATTCTCCATGACCGACCGGAAGCGTATTGGGTGAAGTTCCTGATGGACCATAGCAATACCTTTGTCCATAGCCTGCCGTGCAGAATGGATTTCCGCCTTCTTGCCCTCAAGGTAGATTTCTCCTCCGTCAGGCTCGTAGATTCCGAACAGGCACTTCATCAGCGTAGATTTCCCCGCACCGTTCTCACCCATAAGAGCATGAACAGTCCCCGGCCTCACGTTGAGGTTGACGTTGTCGAGAGCCTTAACGCCCGGGAAAGTCTTCGTGATGTTCTTCATTTCGAGCAGATATTAACTCACT
>JAFPZI010000227.1 GCA_017417365.1 Synergistaceae bacterium | reverse complement strand
GGCGCAGATAGTTTTCACACCAGCCCATAGCTGCCATAGCTGCCTTGACGGGAATCGGGTTGACCTCGCTGAAGAGTGCGTTAATGAGCGGAAGATACTTGCACTGTAACTCAGCAGCTCCCTTTACGTCTCCGGCAAAGAATTTCTCGCAGATTGCCATAGTCTGCTTCGGAGCGACGTTTGACAGCACGGAGATTACTCCCTTACCGCCCATAGAGAGAATCGGGACTATCTGGTCGTCGTTGCCCGAATAAATGTCGAGCTTGTCCCCAACGAGCTGGGCAGTGTGCACGATTTTGCTGATGTTGGAGTTGGCCTCCTTTATGCCCTGAATCATCGGGTGTCCGGCTACGGCTGCGTAAGTCTCCGGCTCTATGTTGATGCCGGTGCGTGAGGGGACGTTGTAGAGGATTATGGGCTTTGTTGATGCGTCTGCGATTTTCGTGAAGGAAGTGATGAGGCCCTTCTGTGTGGCCTTGTTGTAGTAGGGGGTGATGACTAGGAGTCCGTCAACACCAGAATCACACGCGAACTTCGAGAGCTGGAGGGCATATCTTGTATCGTTTGAGCCTGTTGCTGCTATGACCTTGCACCGTCCGGCGACGCGCTCAACGGAGAACTTGATTGCGGCTTTGTGCTCTGCGTCATCGAGGGTTGAGCCTTCTCCAGTTGTTCCGGCAATAACCAGAGCGTTAATCCCTTGCTCACACTGCCAGTCAATTACCCGTCCGAATGCTTCGTAGTCGATTCCCTGCTCGTTTAGGGGAGTGATTAGGGCTGTTGCGACTCCCTTGAAAATTGGGCTGTCCGTCATGAATAATAACCTCCTGAGATTTGCGCACACGAAAAAGCCGCTCCCTTGTGTCCTGTGAAAGAGCGGCTCTGGTATGCATAATAGTAATTATCTGTCCGTCATTCACCATAGAATAATAGACAGTTACGCTTTATCTTGAGGGAGTGCGCACAAAGTGAGGCGGCTATAGTGAAAGCTGGCATGATTTATACGTATCCTCCCTGTCTGAAAATTTTTGCTGAGTATATGGAGAAATGATAAACGCGAAAATTTATCTTGTCAATCTTTATAGTGTCTTGCGCATGAATAAATCAGCACTTCATCATCAAGAAGCCTGTAGACTAGTCTGTGTTCGTCCGTAATTCTTCTGCTCCACATGCCGGTCATGCCGTGCCTCAAGGGTTCGGGCTTGCCTATACCGTAATTTCCGTTGCGAATAATGTCCCTGACGAGTTCATTAATCTTTCTGAGAACAGTTTTATTCTCTGCCTGCCAGTCAGTATATTCTTCCCAAGCATCTTCGGTCCATGAGATTTTCATAGCTTATGCCTCCAGCAAGTCATGCACCACAATTTTTCCTGCTTCAGCCTGAGCAATGCTGTGCTTCAGGTGTTCAAGATTTGCGCCGCTGAAGTATTCCTCATATTCCGCCTCAAGTTCGATTTCCTCACGCCTTCTGCGTTCATCATAAGTCAGTCCTACGCTGAAGGGTATTTCCTTCTCCCTGATTAGCTGACGGAGGAACACATTCACCGCCGTCTGAAGGTCAAACCCGAACTCGTCGAGAAGTTCTTTCGCCATTGCCGCAACGTGATCATCAACATATACATTCATGAAATTCTGCCTCCCTGAGATTTTCTGCAATTATACATGAACATCTTTTGGCTAATCCCTCACAAAATTTATTTGACCCAGCAAACTTTTCGTGTTTTAATTACCCAACAAACCATTTCACAAAGGAGATGCAATTATTCATGAGCAGGGTTAAGAAATTATCCTTTATCGTGATGTCATTGCTGTTAGTGTCTGGACTTTCCGGCATGAGTTACGCAGCGTCATATCACTACGCAACAACAGATATGACTTGGGCAGAGTTCTATGCAGGTGAGACTGGTGAAACTTCTGCGGATCTTTTGTCTGAAGGCCTCGACGCTATCAGCACACCAACAACTAACGGAATATCCCGCTTCCCGTTGTTGTGGGCAGAGTCGGACGACTCCGGCAGCAAGTTCTATGGTGTGAAGGCCGTACAGGTCCGCATGAGTGAGGACGTGTATCAAGTTTTGAGCGGTGAAACACGTTACACCTTCACGGACACGGAATTTACCGAGTACAAGCCCGTAAACTCTGATGGTACGTTCGGTGCGATGGTTACGGAGACTACAACGCCTTCTGAAGCCGTCGTAACTATGGCCACAGGTTCGAGCGCACGGTGGGGGCATTACGTAATCAGCGTTGCCAGCGCAGAAATCACCATAGGCAGTGCGAACAGGTATTGTGATTACTATCTTGGTGCGACGTTCCAAACTTCCGACGGCAAAACTTACGGCCTTAGGCACGACAATAACATTTGGAGCAACACGGATATTGCCTTCTGCGTGAGTGATGATTACGTCGAGCCTCACGGACGGGGAGTGGAGAGAAGCTATCAGTACACTTCAGACCTTGAGGGCGCGACAATCACGAAGATTACCTACATGCTGAAGGGCAGGCCTGACGTTGTAATCGACGGCCTTAATCTCTACGTCAAGAAGCAGACTACAGCAACCGTAGCGTTCTCGAGTCCCGACATCAAGTCCGGCACAAACAAGTCGGTTAATCTCGTGTTCAGCAACGTACCCAGTGATGCGGGTTATGAGATAGCTTCAGTTGTACGCGTTCAGGGAAGGACACGCACACCCGTTGAGGGCTGGAGTTATTCCGGCGGGGTGCTGACGTTCCCGGCAATCAGCGCAGGCACCTACACCGCAACTTTCTCCAGCAACGAGTACGTTGACATTTCCGCAACCCTCACGGTAACCGACTACTACGCAGTAACCGACATGACGTGGGAAGAGTTTTACGCGGGCGAGATTTCCGGCACGGACGCTGCAACCCTCGACGCGATAAGTTCACCCACAGCAAGAATCGCTAACAGGTTCACGCAACTAGTCAGCGAGTCCAACGACTTGGGAGGACGGGACATCACCGGCGTTAAGGATGTGCAGGTGAGGATGACCGGCGAAATCTATGACTCATTGTCCGACAAGACCCGCTACACATTCAGCGATGAGGCCTTCAGCGAGTATAAGATTGTGAGTGCAGACGGGACATTTGGTGCGATGGTTACGGAGACTCAGACTGTCAGCGATGCAGTAATCACCCTCTCCAGCGGAGCCAGCGCAGTTTGGGGTAATTACGTTCTCGGAATTTCCAGCGTCGACGTTACCATAGGGAGCGGAGACACCCGCTACTACTTGGGTGCGTTAATCACGACCAGCGACGGCAAAATCTACGGCATGAGGCACAACAATAATCTCTGGCTCAGAGCGAGTGATATAGCTTTGCCGGTTCAGGAGTTCGTGGAGCCTCACGGAGTTTCCCGCAAATACGCACACACTTCGGACATGGAGGGAAAAACTATCACGCGTATTCAGTACATGCTGAAAGATCTTCCTGACGTGATAGTGAGCTGTGATGTCTACCTCAAGAAGGCAACTTCCGCAAGCGTCAAGCCAGAGGACACCGCAATACTTCCCGGGGAGAGCATTTCCGTGAAAATGGTCTTCAGCGACGTACCCGACGGAGCAAGCTACTCGGCGGCAAAATCAGTAACTTATGCGGCCCCCTCAGCGCATCACGGATGGAGTTCACTCGCGAGCACAGACTTCACGTATTCTGATGGTGTCCTCACGATTAACCGCACAACTTCCAGCGCGGACGTGTACAGGGTAATCTTTGAGGACGAAAGCGGCCAGTATGCGGACATTATGGCGGTCGTGAACGTGTTCTCTGAGTTCGCAACTACCGACATGACTTGGCAGGAGTTCTACGCTGGCGAAATCAGCGGGACGAAATCATCAGACCTTGACGCAATCAGTTCACCAACATCGAGAGTTGCCAACAGGTTCACGCAGTTAGTCAGTGAGTCCAACGATTTGGGAGGACGGGACATTACGGGAGTGAAGGATGTGCAGGTGAGGATTACTGCGGAGGTCTATAACTCCCTCGCTGACAAATCGCGCTTCACGTTCAGCAGTTCGGCTTTCGATGAGTACAAAGAAGTTTTGGGGGACGGCCTGTTTGGTGCTATGCTCACGGAGACTGAAGAAGTCAATGATGCTGAAATCACCCTAGCGACCGGGCCAAGTGCGACTTGGGGAAATTACGGCCTGAGCATTTCGAGCGTTGACGTTACTCTGGGTTCAGGTGATACGCGTTACTATCTCGGAGCGTTAATCACCACTAGTGATGGGAACGTTTACGGCATGAGGCACAATAACAACCTTTGGTTCAACGCTAAGGACATGGCTATACCCGTCAGAGAGTTTGTAGAAGTTCACGGGGTCTCACGGAAATACGCTCACACGTCCGACATGGCAGGAAAAACCATCACTAAGATTCAGTACATGCTCAAGAATCTTCCTGACGTTGTCGTGAATTGCAGTGTCTACCTCAAAG
>JAFPZI010000226.1 GCA_017417365.1 Synergistaceae bacterium | reverse complement strand
GCCCTTGATGAGATAATCCATTCCAGACCACACAGTCAGAATCATCGCTGCCCACATCAATACCATTCCGCCCGGTATGTTCAGAATCAGCATGATTAACGCGGCAATCTGGCAGCAGGTCTTCAGCTTCCCGCCTTTGGACGCAGCTATCACGACACCCTCAGCAGCAGCTACCAGACGCAGGCCGGTAACGATAAATTCACGCGTGATAATCACCATAACAATCCACGCAGGAAGCCGGCCAAGCTCGATTAATGCCAGCATCGCAGCTATCACTAGGACCTTGTCCGCCAGAGGGTCAATGAACTTCCCCAAAGTCGTAACCAGCTTGTACTTCCTCGCAATGTAGCCGTCGAAAGCGTCAGTGATTGAGGCCACTATGAACACCGCAGCAGCCAAAGCATCACCCCAGCTCACTTCCGGCAGTGCTGAAGTTATCGGTGTGCTTATCCTCAGCGACAGGAACAGCAGGACCAGAGGCGCGAGAAATACCCGAACGAGGCTAAGGGTGTTGGGAACGTTAAAGATTTTCGACTTCATGGCTAAAAATTTCACCTCCGAAGTGTTTGTGAAGATTTTACCCCAATTTTGCGAGTTCTTGCCATAATTCATTCTGCTTAGAGTTTATATGTCGCGGTATCTCTATCCTGACCCTCACGTACATATCCCCGTTGGTGCCGTCGCGTTTGGGGAGGCCCTTACCCCTCAGCCTGAGCTTCTGCCCGTCCTGAATCCCGGGAGGCATCTTGACCGTAACATTTCCCGTGAGCGTCGCGGCCTGTATGTCCTTCCCTAATACCGCGTCCCACACCTGAACTTTCACGTCCCGAGTGATGTCGTAACCCTCCACCGTGAAGTCCCCGTGCGGCGCAATGTGCACTGTCAGGTGAATATCCCCGCCCCCGTCAGCTTTTCCCGGAAGAGTTATGCTCGTGCCCTCAGTGAGCCCTTTCGGGAGTCGGACCTTCAGTGAGCGTTTGTTGATGGTAAGGTTGATTTCTCCGGCCCTCATGACCTGTTCAAGAGTAAGGGTAATTTCTGCGTTCACGTCCCTCTTCATGGGCTGCTGATAGCCAGAGAATAAATCGCCTAACCCGCCCCCAAACAGCGTCTGGAAGAAGTCGCTGAACCCTCCCATGTCCCCGCCAAATTCTACGTGCCTGCCCCAACCCGGAGGAGGTGTGAAGTCCTGCCCTTGCTGCCAATTCATCCCGAGTGTGTCATACTTCTTGCGCTTGTCGGGGTCCTTGAGCACTTCATAGGCCTCGTTGATTTCCTTGTACTTCTCCTCAGCTCCCGGCTCCTTGTTCACGTCGGGGTGAAACTGTTTCGCTAACTTCCTGTAGGCTTTGCGGATCTCGTCTGGCTTGGCCTCACGTGAGACACCCAAAATCTTGTAGTAATCTTTATACTGTACAGCCATTGATTTATCTCTCCTTGCTGACTAAGTTTAACCTTGTGGACAAATGGGAGTCTAGCACACACACTTTTATTGCGCAACAAAATTCAGACCCCCCGAAATCGAGAGGCCTGAAGATTAATAGAACATGTTCTATTTTCCGCTAACTTCTGTGTCTGGCCATGAAGACTATTACCGCACCAATCAGACCGAGACCAAGAGACTCACAGCCTCCGCCGCCTCCGCCTGAACCAGAATTTGTGTTGGTGCCCGGAGTTGTGGGTGTGGTCGGAGTTGTTGGCTGGGTGCTCGAACTTGAACCCTTCTGAGCCATCCACATTGTGCCGGTGATTGCCCCGTCGCTGGTACCGTCGGGAACTACTAGCAGCATGTTTGACCCGGAACTCTTCACTAGCTGCGGGCCGTCTTCGGTGCCGGTTACAGGGACGTTGGCCAAGTACGCAGTGAGCTCTACGTGAAGTCCACGCCCGCCATCAGCCTTCGTCAGGACCAGCGCACCAGAGTCTATAGCGTCGGCTGCACTCACCCCGCCGGTGCCGATTACCGTACGGGTTACGCTGGCTCCCTGAAAATCTATGCGCAGACTGTTGAACAGCGTCGTTGCTACGGAAGTCGTGATTGTCGGAGTCGAGGATAAATCACT
>JAFPZI010000225.1 GCA_017417365.1 Synergistaceae bacterium | reverse complement strand
GAGTCCAACATGGGGAACGCCTGCGGGTGCCCTCCGACAATGGAGCTGGTTCACAGGGGAATAGTTACGGGGCTCGGTACTGACGGGTACACCCACGACATGATAGAGAGCTGGAAGGTCGCCAACATTCTTCACAAGCACCACCTCTGCAACCCTAATGCTGCTTGGTCGGAAGTGCCGGAAATGCTCTTCAGGCACAACGCAGCGATAGCCAACCGTTACTTCAGGAGGAAGCTGGGAGTGCTCGAGAAGGGTGCTGCAGCTGACGTTATCGTGATGGAGTACTGCGCTCCGACTCCGTTGAACGCCGGGAACATTAACGGACATATCTTGTTCGGGATGAACGGACGCTCTGTGGTTACGACTGTAGCAAACGGTAAGGTCCTCATGAAGGACAGGGAGCTTCAGGGCCTCGATGAACAGGAAATCACAGCTCACATCCGCGAGGGTGCAGAAGAGTTGTGGAAGAGCATTAACGGTTAAAGATATTAGGGGGTAATACTATGAGCGACATTATGACTCCGATACCGTTCGCCGTACTCATGACTAGGCTTCTCGACGAACACAACAATTACGGTTCATGCTTCGGCGTACGGAAATTCTACAAGGCTGACGGCAAACACACCTTCACTCTCTTCGGCAGAAAGCTCGAGACTCAAATAGGCCCTGCCGCCGGCCCAAACACTCAGCTTGCACAGAACATCATAGCCTCTTACTGCGGGGGAGCCAGATTCTTCGAGCTCAAGACCGTACAGAAAATCGACGGCAAAGAACTATCCGCAGCTGTCCACAAACCCTGCATCCTCGCGGAAGATGAGTGCTACAACTGCGAATGGTCCACTGAACTCACAGTCCCGCAGGCATTCGACGAATACGTCAAAGCGTGGTTCGCCCTTAAGGTCATTGCCAAAGAATGGGAGCTCGGAGCCTCTGACGGGTTCCAGTTCAACATCTCCGTTGGCTATGACTTGGAGGGCATCAAGGGCGAAAAGGTCAACTCATTCATTGACGGCATCATGAACGCCTCAGACACACCGATATTCCGCGAGTGCCGTGAATGGCTCAGGCAAAATTTAGCCCTCTTCTCACGCTTCACCCTCTCCGACCTCGACGCAATCACTCCCGACATCGTGAACTCCGCTACAGTCTCAACACTCCACGGCTGCCCCCCGCAAGAAATTGAGGCAATCGCAAGCTACCTCATCACTCAGAAACACCTGCACACATTCATCAAGTGCAACCCAACCCTTCTGGGCTATGACGAGGCAAGAAAGACCCTAGACTCTATGGGCTATGACTACATACAGTTCACCGACGTACACTTCAAGGGAGACCTTCAGTACTCCGACGCTGTACCGATGCTCGAACGCCTGCAGAAGCTCAGTGAGGGACTCGGCCTGCAGTTCGGGGTGAAGATCACTAACACTTTCCCCGTTGACGTTACCAGAAACGAGCTGCCCTCAACGGAAATGTACATGTCCGGGAAATCCCTCTATCCTTTGTCGCTGAGGGTCGCTAGGAATCTCTCGCGCTCATTCGGAGGGAAATTGCGAATCTCGTTCTCTGGAGGGTGCAACTACTTCAACATCAAGGACGTTATTGACGCTGGAGTGTGGCCGGTAACTATGGCTACTACCCTTCTGAAGCCCGGAGGTTATGCCCGTCTCGTACAGATTGCCGACATGCTCAATAAGGGTGAGGCCAAAGAGTGGGACGGCGTAAATGTCTCGGCACTCGAGAGGCTCGCTGAGGAGTCCAAGAGCCTTATTCACCACGTCAAGCCAATCAAGCCCCTTCCTAACCGCAAGAGCACTAAGAGAGTCCCGCTGGTCGATTGCTTCACG
>JAFPZI010000224.1 GCA_017417365.1 Synergistaceae bacterium | reverse complement strand
CGTCCAAATTTCCTGAGGCACGAGGCCGATGAACTCGTGAAGGTTGCGCCTTGCCAAGTCAGCTATTGACACCCCGTCAATGAGTATCTCCCCCCCGTTGAGCTCGTAAAACCTCATGAGCAAATTCATCACGGTACTTTTCCCCGCCCCCGTAGGCCCGACAATAGCAATCTTGCTCCCGGCCTTAACGTGAGCCGAGAAGCCGTGAATAATTATCTTGTCCGCAACGTAGCCGAACCTGACATCAGAGAAGGATATATCCCCCTTGACGTTGGCAATAGCTTTGGGTGAGGCGGCCTCCGTGATTTCCTGAGCGTCCATGAGCTCAAAGATTCTGCCGGTAGCCGAGATTGCCGGCTGAAGTGAGGCTAAGAACTGCGAAATGTTCGACAGCTGAGACGAGAACAACCGCGCATACGAGAGGAACGCCACGATTGCGCCGATAGTTACGCCCCCTGAGTTACGGAGCATTAAGAACGTCCCCGCAAACACCACCGCGACATAGCAGAACTGCCCGCCCACGCTCATTATTGGCATCATCATGCCCGAGATGAACTGTGAGAGCCAAGCATCTTTAGCGAGTTTGTCATTGCTCTCGGAGAAGTCCTGCTTTGTGCCGTTCTCGCCCCCGAAAGACTTTATCACGAGGTGCCCGGAAATAGCTTCTTCCGCCTTAGCGTTCACCGCCCCTAGAAGCACCTGCTGTGAGTTGAAGTAAGGCTGGCTCTTCCGCATTAAGTACGCGTTGAACATGAAGAACCCAATGCTCAGCACAACCACGATAAGGGTCAATGTTACGTTGATGAACAGCATCATAGCCAACGCCCCAGTGAGCGCGACAACTGCGGAAATTATACTGCTGAGGTTGTTAGTAACGGCATTAGCGAACATGTCCACGTCTGTAGTGAGGCGGCTCAAGGTGTCCCCGTTCTGCCGTACGTCGAAATACGCCAGCGGTATTCTGTCAATCTTCCTGTTCAGGTCCGTGCGAATGTCCCTGCTCATGAGCTGAGAGACCATCGGGAGCAAAACGTTCTGCAGGAAGATGAACACGAACCCGCCAATCATGGTCAATAGCGCGATGAATGAATACCTCATGATTGCGCCGGTGTCTATGTCCGAGTTCAAGCCCGCCGAGAAGGTATCAGCAATTCGCCTCACAAATTCCGGGAAAGCCACGTTCAGCAACGCTCCGGTAATGGTGCACATGAACGACAGCAACAACTTCCAGCGGTATTTCTTGAGGTAGACAGCAACCCGTTTGATTAAGTTGAATGTTGACATGGTAAACCTGCCCCTTACTGAGTGATGGACTGAGATTCGGCCATCTCTCTATAGACTTTGCACGAGGCCATAAGCTCCTCATGCGTCCCTGAACCTGCAACGCGCCCCTTGTCGAGGACTATGATTTGGTCAGCGTTCCTTATGGTGCTTATTCTCTGAGCTACGATAATCATAGTTGCCCCTCCGGCGGTCTCACGGAGTTTAGCGCGTAAGATTTTGTCAGTCTTGAAGTCCAGAGCGGAGAAGGAGTCGTCGAAGATATAGATTTCTGGGTTTCTGCTGATGGCCCGCGAGATTGTGAGCCTCTGCCTCTGCCCTCCAGAAAAATTCTTCCCCCCCTGCTGAACTTCCGTATCGTACCCTGCCTCTTGCCTCTCGATGAAGTCCCTAGCCTGCCCGATTTCTGCGGCCTTCTTGATGTGTTCGAGGGTAGCGTGGAAGCGTGAACTCTCACCGTAGCCGATATTCTCAGCGATGCTCATGGAGAACAGCAAACTTTTCTGCGGGACGTAACCGAGCCTTTCGCGCAAGTCTGACAGCTTGAAGTCCCTGACGTTGAACCCGTCCACTAGCACTTCACCCCCCGTAGCGTCGTATAGTCTGGGAATGAGGTTGAGTATTGATGTTTTGCCTGACCCTGTAGAGCCGATTATCGCGGTAGTCTTGCCCGGATAGGCCGTGAAGGTTATTCCCTCCAGAGCGTCCCCGACAGCCCCTGGGTACCTGAACGACACGTTACGGAACTCAACTTTTCCTGCCTCATCCTGACTAACCATGACCCCTGCGCCGTCCTTAATGGCAATGTCAGTGCTAAGAACTTCATTAATGCGCCTGAGTGAGGCAATCATTCTGGGGAGCATCATTAAGAGCATTATCAGCAGCAGGAAAGCCAGCAATGCCTGTTCAGAGTAGGACGCAGCGGCAATCATGTTGGAGAACGTCAATAGCTTTTGAGGTTCTGCAGTGGAGCGCATGATGAATATTCCCGCAAAATATATCAGTAGCACTACAGCGTTCCCGAAGAGGGTAATAGTGGGGTACATGAGGGCCATTCTGTTATTGATGAAGATGTTGGTGTCCGCGAGGGAGTTATTCACGGCGTCAAATTTCTTCTGCTGGTAGTTTTCTGCGTTGTAGGCATGTATAACCCGCAGGCCGGTTAAATGTTCGAGGCTTATGGTGTTGAGGTTGTCGGTGAGCTTGTTGACCCTCATAGTAGCCGGTGTCATGAGCAGGATTAAGAGTGTGAGCAGCACGAACATCAAGAGTACGGAGCCTCCCGTGATTGAGGTCCATATAGGGTGAGTGCCCCAAATCCCTAGAGTTGCCATGATACCCGTGAAGAGTGCGCGAGTGAGCAATGTAGGGACTGAAGCAATGAATAGCTGTACCTGCATAACGTCGAACGTGCACCTAGTGATGAGGCTTGGAGTAGAGAACTTCGCGACCTCCTCAAGGGAGAAGTCCATAATCTTGTCGAACACTCCCTGCCTGATTCTTGCGCTGATTGTTGAGGACGCGACCGCCACGAACAGCACGGTCAAGAGAGCGCAAACCAGAGCCCCGGCGACGAAAGCGAGCATCTGAGCGCACAACACCGCGAGGCTGGTGAAGTCGATGATGTCGGACTGAATGAGGACAGTAATATGTCTGAGGTATTCGGGGAAGAGGAGTTCAAGTTTGACCTGCAACGCTGTGAAGAGGAGGGAAGCCGCGACGAGGAGCCATTCTCTGCCGCGGGTGTACCTGATAATAGTTCTCATGTCTAATCTTTCTTCAGGACGAACTCTTTGCCTTCTGCCCTAGCTGCCTTGATTGCCTGCCTGAGCTTTTCGCTTGCCTCAGTGTCTACGGGCTTGGGGATTTCTGGGTAAGTCTCGTGGAGCTGGAAGAACAGGAACTCAACGTATGGCGAATTTTCCCCGAAAGCCGAGCGGAAGAACTCAGAAGTTATCTCTGACTTTCTGAGGTTGCCCGTGCCCAAATCCTGAATGGTGAACCTAAGTGAGAAGTCCTCAATATTCTTGAGTATCATGTTCACGACAGTTGAGAAGTTGGCTTGTTCCTTGAGGAAGGGAATATTTTCCGCTATGGCCTGCAAATTCTTCACGACCTGCAGTTGTGCCTTGATGATGTTAATTGCCTTGTCTGGGGTAACAGTCCCTCTTGTGAGTGAGGCATTATCCCTGCGGACGATGTACCACCCCCCCGGCATGAGGACGTAATTTTTGGCGGTGAGGAGGCACTGAAGGCAGAACATAGTATCTTCAGCGAGTTTAGTGCTCGGGAAGAACAGGCCGTTATCGAGTATGAGGGATCTGCGGATCATTTTGTTGCACACGCTCCACTGAAGGCGGCCTTCTTTCCAGAGAGCGAGCCTCTGCGCCAAGTCCTGAGTGAGGAGCTCAACGGCCGTCAAACTTGGTCCGCTGTCGAGCTGGCAAGTAACTATGTTGTCCTGTTCGTTGAGGAGTTCTGGGGATAGCTGGCAGTCCTCAAGCATGAGGGTAACTCTTATCTGGTTATTATGGAGGAAGTCGGCATCATGCTTCTTTGCGGTCTCGAACATTCGGCGTAAGTTGTCGGGTAACATTTCGTCGTCGCTGTCGATGAAGGCTATGTATTCCCCGCGTGCCTCAGCAATTGCCCTGTTTCGTGCAGCTCCCGGACCGCCGTTTTTGTCCTGCCTGAAGAGGCGTACTCTAGGGTCATTGCCGTAAAGTTCCCTGCACAAGTCCAGACTGCCATCGGTCGAGCAGTCATCAACGATAACGACTTCAATGCTCTTGAGGGTCTGATTAAGTACGCTGTCAACGGCATACTTCAGGTAGTTCTTAGCGTTGTACAGGGGCATTACTACAGAAACATCTACATTCATTGGTTATTGATTTCCCTCGCTTTCTCAGGGTCTCTGCTTGCCTCTACGTAATCAATCACTGGCGGATAGGCCTTGTGAAGCTCGTAGAACAAGAACTCAATATAGGGAGTGTTCTCCCCAAAAATTTCCGTGAAGAATGCGTGAACACTTCCTCCGCTCCTCATGCCGTCCTCCCCGAGCGTCTGGAAAGTCGGCTTGATGAACCCCTCCTCAAGGTCGAGCAGTACCGCATCAAGTGCCCGTGTTATGTTAGCCGGGTTGTCCCTGAAGAACGGAATTTTCTCCGCAATACCCTTCATGGCCCATACTGCCTCAACCTGTGAGCGCATAGCCTTCAACGCACTCTCAGGGGACTTCCCCCCCCGCGACAATGACGCATCAGTAACGCGATAAACGTAGCCGCCTCCTGGCCTGACCACGAAACGCCCCGCCATGAACAAGCACTGCATGAAGAACACGGCGTCCTCAGCGAGCCTCATTTTGCCGAAGCGAATATCGTTCTCAGTCAGGAAAGACTTCTTGTAGAGGTTGTTCCAGATGGAGAAGTGGTAGCTGTGCTTGACCCACTCATCTAGGCGTGAGGCCAAATCCCCCGTCAGCATGGTTAATTCTTTGGTCCTGCGCCTGTCTGAGGCGAAATTGATGAATTGTTCTGCCGGAACTGTGAGCATCTCCAGCGGGATAGCCTGACCTTTTGGAGGCATGACGAAGAAGCAGTGTGTGTTGTGGACCACGTCAGCGTCAAACTTTTCTGCTGTCCTGAACATATCGCCCAAGTAGTCCGGCCCCATCTGGTCATCACTGTCTATGAAGGCTATGTATTTGCCCCGGGCTTCGGAGAGGCCTCTATTTCGCGCGGCACCTGCTCCCGAGTTCTGAGGCTGAAGGATTATGCGCACACGTTCATCTTTGCCGTAAAGCTCCCTGCATAGCTCCACGCCCCCGTCAGCCGAGCAGTCATCGACTATCAGGACCTCGAAGTTCCCGAAAGTCTGAGCGAGCACGGAGTTGATGCAGACGCGAATAAATTTCTCTGCGTTGAACAGAGGCACGATTACGGAAATATCTACGCTCATTGTTAGTCCTTCCTGCCTTCACGTACTTTCTTGGCAATATCCTTCCAAGTCTCAATGTCTGCGGACCGCCCTACCCAGTCAATCACCGGCTCATAGTTTTTGTGCAGCTCATAGAACAGGAACTCCACGTACGGAGCGTTCTCCCCGAAGTTCTCGCACATGAACTCATGGACTGCACCATCAGAGCGCAAGGCCTCTTCACCCAGCTCCTGAAACGCCGGACGGATGAACCCCACTTCCACGTCATCAAGCACTCTTTCTAGGGCACTGACTGCCTTATCAGGGTTAGCCGCGAAGAACGGAATAGCCTTGAGTATCTTGCTCATCTTGCGGACGACTAGGACTTGGGACGTAAGGGCCTTAATGACGTTAGCGGAAGACTTTTTGCCGTGAGTGAGGGAAGAGGTTACCATTCTGTAGATATACCCTCCGCCGGGAACGACAACGTATTTGTTTGTCCTGAAGAGGCACTCAAAGCAGAAGACCATATCCTCAGCGAGTTTCATGTCGGAGAAGAAT
>JAFPZI010000223.1 GCA_017417365.1 Synergistaceae bacterium | reverse complement strand
GTTTTGGTGCGAAGCGTGCAAGGGTGTCTTGAGCTCCGGCGAGCATGTGGCGTTCGAAGCCTTCGATATCTGCCTTGATGAAGTCGACTCGGGGTAAGTTGTTCTCTCGGACGAAATCATCTAGTCTTACCGTCTCGACCTGAGTACTAGAACTTCCGGGTAACCGCTCCTCAAGGAATGAACTGCCTGATAACTGGTCAGGGCAAATGAATATATTCTGGCTGGTGTTCTCATCGGAAAGTCCCTTATTGACAGGAATAATGTTCTTATTGAGCTTGGCCGTTTGCTCGAGATATGAGAAATTCTCGGCTACAGGTTCAAAAGCGTATGATACAGCACCCTTCACCGAAGCATAGGCAGAAAATGTTCCGCAACAACTACCGGCATCTATTACTATATCGCCAGACTTCACGGTAACATTGACCTTATCACTCACAAGTCCGTAAAAGCCTTCAGGCAAGATAGAATCCCAAATGTCAAAAGTCTTCTCGCTGTAGTCATCGTTGAGGTACAAATACGATGAAAGTATATCTTCATCAATCAAATTTCTAATCCTCATACGATACCGGCTGTATTCTCCTTCTTTGATAATAGGGAGACGTATATCTTTGAGGCAGTATGCTTCTCCTTCACGCGGAGTGTTTAGGAGATTCATATCATGTATTCTAGCAGCCAGACTTTTTCTGATGCCTGCCATGTGTAATAACTTGTCAAAGCAAGCACATACTAATTCTGAGCGCGTGTCGAGACCATAACGTACACGCAGCAGTCTACGCTTTAGGTTGGGAAATAATGGCAAAACGTATCACCCCTGAAAAGTTTATGCACAAAAAATCCCCGCCGTGAATAATCCACAGCAGGGACCTTATTGCCTGAGTTAGTATCTATATGTGAATCGTGATTATGATGGGCTAAATTGAGACAAGTATACCGATAAGCCGATAAGCCGATAAGCCGATAAGCCGATAAGCCGATAAGCAATTTTACTGACTTTTATTGTTGTTGTCAAGTATATTTTTGTCCTCATAATTTGCATTATAGCACAAACCAAAGCGTATAATTGGCCCCATGAATAATAATTGGAATCTACCCCTCAATAACTCTTTACGACGCAAAATCGGTACCGCCCTCGCCCGCTGGAACATGATTAACCACAGCGATAACGTCCTCGTCGGACTCTCAGGCGGAAAAGACAGCCTCACCCTCCTTCACGCACTACACGACTTCTCCAGACGAAGCCCTGTCAAATTCTCACTCTCCGCTCTCTCCGTCAGACTCTCAGGCATGGACACTTCTCCCATAGAAGCCTACTGTTCACACAAAGCCATTCCCCTCACCCTCATTGACCACGACATCATCAGCATCATCACTTCACGCCGAGAAAAATCCCCCTGTTCCTTCTGCGCAAACATGAGGCGGGGAATCCTCAGCTCTTGGGCCTCTCAGAACTCCTTCAACAAACTCGCTCTCGGCCACACCCTCGACGACGCCGCAGAAACCTTCTTCATGAACCTCTTCAACTCAGGACGCGCCAAAAGTTTTCACCCAGTCTCACTCATGTCCCGCACCAACATCACAGTAATTCGCCCCCTCATTCTTTCCACAGAGGCCGCAATCTCCGACGAGGCCAAACGCTTGGACCTCCCAATAATCGCGAGCGCCTGCCCCTTCGCCGGACACACTGAACGACAACGAATCAGGGACTACATTTCCGACTTGCGCACAAGAATACCCGACCTCTACGCTAAAATAGTCAATGCCCTCGAAAATCTTTCTGATTCCGACGGCTGGAAAACTATAGACGGCTGATAAAATAGAACATGTTCTATTATTTCGGCGGAGCTGGAGACTATGAGCAAAATACCTTCTGACATTAAGATTACACCGTGGCTTGAACAGTACAACACCTTCAAGGAACAATATCCCGACGCGTTATTGCTCTTCAGGATGGGAGATTTCTACGAGATGTTCTTTGACGACGCCCGCAAAGCCTCACAGACCCTCAACATAGCACTAACGGCAAGGGACCCCGAGAAGAAAATTCCTATGGCCGGAATCCCTCACCATGCGCTGAACTCCTACGTGTCTAGGCTGATCCGTGCTGGCTACAGGGCCGCAATCTGCGAACAAATCGGGGAGGCCAATCCCAAAGGACTCGTTGAGCGCAGAGTCGTTAGGGTCATTACCCCAGGCACGTTTTTGCCCGACGACGCAGCTCGTGAGTCCGCTCACCTCGCCTCAGTCTGGCCCCTCAAGGGACGCGCGGCTATGGCGTTGCTGTCCGTAGACACCGGCAGGCTCGAGGCCGGGACACTCAGTGAACGTGATGCTTCGGCGATGCTGTCAGCGTTCAGCCCGGGAGAGATTCTCTGCCCGTCCAACATCAAGAACCTTCCGGAATATCTCAGCGGCTGGAACATTCAGCGGTCCTCACCAGAGAACTTCAAGATTGACAACGCTGCGGGACGGCTGAAATCTGCCCTCAAGACCCAGAGGCTCTCAGGCTTCGGGATTGACGAGAAAGACCCGTGCGTGGGGTGTGCTTGGGCGGCCCTCGAGTACTTGAGCGCGACACAGTTCAGCTCACTCGATAACGTTTTGACCCTCTCGCCGTTGGTCTTGCGCGACTGCATGAGCTTAGACTCTTCCGCACAGAACAATCTGGAGCTAATCCCCGAGACCGCAGGAGACAGCGTATCGTTGTTCACATGCCTCAACAGGAACCGTACACCTATGGGACGCAGGACCCTCAAGAATTGGCTTCTTCGTCCGCTCATGGATATTCAGGCAATCACACGCAGGCAGGGGGCAATAGGCGTGTTCGTTGAGGCCGTCGGGGAATGTTCAAGGCTGCTTGACTCTCTGGCAGGAACTCGCGACATCGAGCGGTCATTGTCCCGGTTCTCACTGAACAACTGCTCACCGTTGGACTTGGGGGCAATCCGCGACACACTCAGGATTATTCCCGAAATCAGGAGCATTGAGTTCGTGGAGCCGGTCAAGGGAATTATTGACTCGCTGCCGGATTTGTCGGACCTCAGCAAATACCTTGAGGGAGCTTTGAACGACACGATACCGAGAAATTTGAGCGATGGGGGGCTGATTCGTGCGGGGTTCAGCAACGAGATTGACACGTGGCGCGATATTTACGCAAAGGGTGATGAATGGCTCAAGGGCTACATAGAGTAGGAACGCGCCGCCACTGCCACTCCAAAACTCAAAATCGGTTTCACGAATGCTTCAGGCTACTAC
>JAFPZI010000222.1 GCA_017417365.1 Synergistaceae bacterium | reverse complement strand
TTGAGCGGGCCTAGAAGGTACAGGACAGCTTTCGGATATTCCGCAACTGTTTCAAGTTCGGCAACCCGAATACTATTGTGAAGATGGCGGCTGGGCTCTTGGGGGACCCTGTAGGACCGTGCAGGAGACCTTTCAGCAGCATCACTCCCGAAGGTCTCGAGGCCCTGAAGAAGACTCTTGAAGTGTGCAAGGCTAACGGACTTCACTAGGAGGAAATCATGAGCAAACCAATCTTAGGAATCAGCATGGGAGATCCATTCGGGAGCGGACCAGAAATTACCGTTAAGGCCCTCTCACACAAGGACGTTTACGACAGGTGCAGGCCTCTGGTTGTCGGTGATGTCGCCGTAATGGAGTATGCCGCAAAAGCCGCCAAGAAGGTATCCGGCATTGACGCGAAGATTCACCCCGTCAAGGACGTTAAGGACGCAAAGTTTGAGTACGGAACGATTGACGTTTACGACATGGGCATAGTCAAGGCCTCCGACATTCCCGGGGACCCGGACAACCCCAAGCCCTTCAACATCGGCCCTACAAAGCTCGGGGGTGAGGCAGCCTATCAGTACGTCGTGAAAGTTATCCGCATGGCACTCGCTCACGAGGTCGACGCAACAATCACTAACGCCATCAGCAAGGAAGCCATCAACATGGCCGGACACCACTATTCAGGCCACACGGAGATTTACGCCGACGAGACCAAGACCAAGAAGTACGCAATGATGTTGGCTCACGAGAACTTGAGGGTAATTCACGTGTCGACTCACGTATCTTTGCGTGAGGCTTGCGACAGGGTCAAGAAGCCCCGAGTCCTCGAGTGCATTCACTTAGCCGACGAGACCTGCAAAGCTCTCGGAATCGACAACCCCAAAATCGGTGTGGCAGGACTCAACCCTCACTGCGGGGAGAACGGAATGTTCGGCCGCGAGGAGATAGAGGAGATTCAGCCCGCTATTGATGAGGCACTCGCGGAAGGCATAAACATTCCCGACAAGAAGCCCACTCCCCCCGATACTGTCTTCAGCAAGGCTCTCGGAGGCTGGTACGATATGGTCGTCGTAATGTATCACGATCAGGGACATATCCCCCTCAAGGTCAAGGGCTTCGTCTACAACAAGGAGGAGCACCACTGGGAGGCCGTCGCAGGAATCAACGTAACACTTGGCCTGCCGATTGTGCGAGTGAGTGTGGATCACGGGACAGCGTATGACATTGCCGGCTCCGGTGAGGCAAATGAACTCAGCCTGATTAACTCGATAGACTACGGCATAAGGTTATCAGGAGGCAGCAAGTAACGTAATGGACATGGCATATTTGCTGTGGCTGCAGGATTTGCGCAGCAGCATTGAGGCAGCTTTGGGCAGTAAGGCAGTCAGCATATTCTTCGAGGAGCTTTCGTTATTCGCGATTACTTGGCTGATCTTCATTCCTGTCTTTGTCTATTGGGCCGTCAACAAGAAAGATGGTCTCTTCCTTCTCGCCTCAATGGGGATAAGCTGGTTCTTCAATGGCTTCGTGAAGATGACTGCCTGCGCATACCGTCCGTGGATTCGGGACGCAAGAATAATCCCTGCCGGAGACGCGATGAAGACTGCTGGAGGCTACTCATTCCCTAGCGGACACACAATGTGGAGTTCACCCGTCTACGGAGGCCTTGCAGTACTCACCAAGAAGCGTGCTCCTATGTTCGCGTGCCTGTGCGTGATTCTGCTGCTCCTCACGGCGTTTTCCCGGAACTATCTCGGAGTCCACACCCCACAGGACGTGGTAGTGGGCGTAATTTTGGGGTTATGTTCTGTGTGGCTTGCGTCGAGAATCCTCGCCAACCCCGGGAAGGAAAATATGATTATGCTTATCGGCCTAGTTCTATGCATTGCCGATCTGCTCTATATCATGTACAAGCCCTACCCGATGGACTACACGGCAGAAGGCAGGCTTCTAGTTGACCCTGTGGCCATGATGAATGGTCCATTTCACGGAATAGGCATGTTGCTTGCACTGATTGTCGGACGCTGTCTTGAACGCGAATATGTCAAGTTTGAATCTACAGGTCTCGGCCTCAAGGGAATTGTTCTGTTGGTAATCGGGTTCATTCCGTATTACTTCCTCGTGTTCAGCTTCGTTAAGAGAACATTCATCATTAATACCCTTGCCGGAATGCTCACCAAGAGATGGGCATATATGGTGCTTGGGTTCTTGACGGTGTTCTGGGCAATCTTTGTGTGGCCGTGCGTGATAAAGCTCACTGGAGGGAAAAAGTAGAATGGACATTGAGATTCTCCTCTGGCTACAGAATTTCCGCGAAGCAACCGGCAACGTCTTAACCCCGTTCGTGAACTGGCTCTCACACGCGAGCATTACGTGGTTACTGTTCGTGCCGTTCGTGGTCTATTGGTGCATAAGCAAGAAGGGCGGCCTGTTCCTGTTAGTGTCTATGGGGATAAGCCGCTTCCTCAACGGAATCCTAAAGGTTACCGTATGTGCGTACCGTCCGAGCGTCCGGGACCCTAGAATAATTCCTGCAGGCCACAAACCTTCAGGGTATTCGTTCCCGAGCGGCCACACTATGTGGACAGCACCAATCTGCGGAGGCCTCATAGTCTTAACGCGCAGGAGGTCAAAACTCTTCGCGTGTCTTTGCGGACTAATGATAATCCTCGTGGCCTTCTCAAGAAATTATCTCGGTGTCCACACTCCCCAAGACGTAATAGTCGGGACATTCGCGGGGCTGTTGTCGGTGTGGCTGGCCTCCCTGATTGTGGCGCGGCCTGAACGCGAGAATCTTTTCTTGGCCGCAGGGTTAGTCATCTGTGCCTTAGGTGCAGCCTACACTGCCTTCAAGCCTTACCCTATGGATTACGTGGACGGGAAATTGCTAGTTGACCCTGACAGAATGATGCTCGATACGTTTTACGCCGCAGGGATAATGACGGGACTAATCGTAGGACGCTGGATTGAGCGCGAGTATATCAAGTTCGAGGTTACCGGGCTGAATCTCAGGGGGATAATTCTTGCGGTGATAGGTTCGGTGCCTCTGTACTTCATCTTCTGGACGTTCTCTGGGGACTATAAGTGGCTCTATGAGGTTCTCGGGGTGTTCACCGACAAGGGAGGACGCTTCGTGATGGGAGTATTTCTCATGTTATGGGGCGTGGCTGTGTGGCCGTGCGCAATCAAGAAGTTTTGTGAATGATATGCAGGTCTTCCTGCTGTCAGAATATATTTATTGGAGGTATGTAGTAATGAAGAAAGTAGTAATCGCGTTAGTGCTCGTATGCTGCTTCACACTGGCGGCATGTGCGGAACTCACCGAACCCGTGAAGTTAATCTTTGCGGCACAGGAAGTCGGAACAGGAGCGTACTCAGTCAGTGCAGCAATTCAGGGCGCAATGCTGAAGGGACTCCCCGCAGGCTCAACGATCGACCTCACCACCAACTCCCCCGGCGGAGTCGGTGCACCCGTCCTGATCCAGAGGAAGCGCGCTGACCTCATCGTAGCCAACGCCGGCCCCTCACTGTGGAGCTATGAGCGCAAGAAGGCTGATTACCAGTTCGGAGACTGCCCCGACGTTCGCAGCATCGCAGGAGGACTCGGACACGCCTTCGCAAACATCATGTTCACTAAGGCATTCGTGGACAGGACCGGCTGCACAACCCTCGAGGAAGTCATCGCCAAGAAGGTACCCATCAAGTTAATCACCAAGAAGAACGGCTCACTCGGTGAACTCACTGCAGAGCGCGTGATTGAGGCCTGCGGAATCAGCGTTGAGGACTTCCTGAAGTTCGCGACGTGGGAGAAGACCGGCACCGACGCAATCAAGAGCGGCATTCAGGATGACCTCTATGACGCGACGATTGACCACGTTGACGCTGGCCAGTCCACCACGACAGAAATCTGCCTCACCCACGCAATGCACTTCGTCCAGCTCGCACCCGAGACCCTCGCCAACCTCAACAAGATGGGCTATGCTCCCCTCACGATGGTTGCAGGGACATGGAACGGCCTCGACCACGACATTCAGACGATGGGTTCACAGCAGAACGTCATAGTTCCCGCCTCAATGCCCGACGACGTAGCTTATGCCCTCACTAAGGCAATCTGCGAGAACAAGGACGACATAGCTGCAGCAGTCGCCTCCCTGAAGTGGTTTGACCCCAAGACGGCCGGCAAACATGAGCTTAACGGAGCACCCCTCCATCCCGGCGCGGCCAAGTACTATCAGGAAATGGGCTACGCAGTCGACTAGTCCATGAGACTTCTTGACGGAAAATCTGCAATAATCACAGGCTCGTCTCGCGGAATCGGCAGGGCAATAGCTAAGGCCTTCGCTGATAACGGGGCGGGCCTCGTTATTCACGGCACTAATGAAGGATCTTTGCGGCCCCTCGCTGAAGAGCTGGGCTGTGAGTTCGTAGCCGGTGATATTGGTGAACTCTCGACTTCCGAACGTCTTGCGGATAAGTGCATGGAGAGATTCGGGCGCATTGATATTCTCGTCAACAACGCAGGAATCAACACCCGCACAAAATTTCTTGACCTCACGCCGGAAGAATGGGACAAAGTTTTACGCGTGAACTTAACGGGAGCGTTTTACGCCTGCAAGTGCGTTATCCCTCACATGCTCGGGCAGGGGGCAGGAGTAATTATCAACATGTCCTCAAGGGCAGGAAAGACAGCGCACCCTACTTCCTCAGTCTGTTACGGAGCGAGCAAGGCAGGAATTGACGCGTTGACACGGAAACTTGCCTACGACTTCGGGCCGGAAGGTATCCGCGTGAACTCGATTTCTCCCGGGCCTGTGGAAACTGATATGTCCCTCCAATGGACGCAGGACTACAGGGCCAAAATTCTTGACGCTATACCCTTGAGGAAGCTCGGCAGAGTTGAGGACATTGCGGACTTGGCCGTGTACTTGGCGTCTGACATGTCGGGCTTCATAACTGGAGAGAGCATCAATATCAACGGCGGAACATACATGAATTAGAGGAGATGAATTATTGCTATGGACATCAGGACTATAGCGGCAGTACTCGTAACTATAGCGTTCTTCGCGTTCCAGATGTATATAGCTCTGGTAAAACAGTTCGCACCAATGCTCCAGAGCCCAATACACCTAATTTTTGCGCTCACACTCGTATTCATCTATTACCCTGCGGATTACGGCTACAGGAAGAAGGTTAAGAAGGCCGCAGAGGAAGCCGGAATTTCACCAGACCCCGCGTTACTCAACAAACATTCTTGGTGGAACTGGATAGACTTGCTCGCTTACGTGGGAATTGGCTACATGCTGTGGTATATCTTGACGCAGTTCCCGCGCCTGAATGATTACGTTCTGGGGGTTGACGAGGTCATGAACATTGACCACGCGGCTATGGTCGTTGCGATTCTGTTGCTGCTCGTGGCGGTCTATAGGACTCTCGGCGGGATTTTGGCGGGGTTCATCACGGTATTCATAATCTTCGCGTGGGTGTCTCCTTACCTGCCGGGAATCCTTCACACCAACGCAAAACCTTTTGACCAGTTTATCGAGGAGTTCACTTCGGGAATGACCATGACGGAGAGCGGCGTATTCGGGACTCCGTTGCTCACGAGTGCAAACACGTTGTTCTACTTCATAGTGTTCGGAGCGTTCTTCTCGACGATCGGCGGAGGACAGTTATTGATTGATATGGGTATGAAGCTGTCGAACAAGTCATCAGGAGGTCCGGCGAAGGCAGCAGTTCTCTCGTCGGGGTTGATGGGGATGATTTCGGGTTCTGCGGTTGCCAACGTCGCGACAACTGGAGTCATGACCATACCGATGATGAAGAAAATCGGTTATGAGCCGGAAGAGGCCGGAGCAGTCGAGGCAGTTGCGTCCACTGGAGGGCAGATTATGCCGCCGATTATGGGTGTTGGAGCGTTCATAATGGCGGAAATGCTCGGGGTAAACTACATGTCGATAGCTGCCAGTGCGATTATTCCTGCGGTTGCGTACTATTTTGCGGTGTTCGTGCTGGTCGACAAGATTGCGGCCAAGAGAGCTGCCAACCTCGATGCGTCTGCGGATGCCTCAATCCGTGTTGACCGTCCGATTCTCCACAGGCTGTATCTGCTGGTCCCTGCGATTCTGCTTGTAGTGTGGATTATTCGGGGCTATTCGTTAATGCGTGCTGGTATGGTCGGAATCTTTGCGTGCCTCGCGTGCGATGTGATTAACTACTTCGTCAACAAGCCCGACTTCCTCAACCTCAAGCAGTTATGGGGGTGCTGTGTCGACGGAGCCAAACAGGCCGCAGCAATCGCTATCCCTACAGCTGCATGCGGAATAATCATCAATGTTGTTACTCAGCAGACCTCACTAGCCACGAATCTTTCTGTGTTAATCCGTTCACTTGGGACGAGCTATCTATTCTTGGCCATGTGTATAGCTATGGTTGGGTGCATGATTCTCGGAATGGCACTGCCTACGGTCGCGGCGTATTTGGTGGGAGTAATCTTGTTTGTTCCCTGCATTCAGCCTATTCTGCTACAGACTGGGTTAGAGCCTGCAACTGCCAACCTCTGCGCGAACATGTTCGTGTTCTACTATGGAATAATGGCGCAGATCACTCCTCCTGTGTGCGTAGCGTCGTACACTGCTGCGGGAATTGCTGGAGGGGACGCTATGAAGACGGGGCTTAAGGGGTTCACGTTTGCGATGGTGGGGTTCTTGGTGCCGTTTGTGTTTGTGTACAACCCTCCGTTACTGCTGAAGGGCAGTGTTCAGGAGATAGTGATTGCAACGGTACAGCTGGCATTGGGTACGTATTTCTTGGCCATAATGGTAGCGGGGTTCTACAAGAGGAATCTCAACGTAATAGAACGTGTTCTATTATTTGCGGCGGCGTTGTGCTTAATTGCTCCTGAGATGGTCAGCTCGATTGTTGGTGCGGTGCTGGGGATTGCGACACTGTTCATCAGCACGAGGGGAGTTAAGGCATCTGCGGCATAATTGATTGTGCAGAGGGGGGGATGATTCTTTGTCCCCCTAAATTTTTAGGGATTATTGCTGTCTTTAGGGTTTGGGCGGAAGTGCTTACGACTATAGACAATGAGGCAACACTAGCGGGAGGTTGTACGTTGAGGGTTTCACAGACCACACAATCACGACAGCAATAACATACTTTTACCATCACAGAAGGAAGGGAGAATAATTTATGACTAGACACCACAAAGTCGCCATTGCCGGAAGCGGACTCGCCGCCCTCGCCGCAGCTGCCCGCCTCCATGAACAGGGCGTGAAAGACATAGCCATTTACGCCGACGGACTCGGAGGAACCCCGTACATCGCAGCAATAAACTTCGTCCTGCCCGATAACCCCTACGGAGATACCCCCGAACAATACGCCAAAGACATGCTCGCGGCCGGCTACAACATCGGCAACAAGGAACTAGTCCGCGAGATGGCCGCAAACACTCTCAGGGGCTATGAACTACTCTGCCGCTGGGGCGTAACCTTCGCTCACAACAACGACGGCTCAATCAAGCTCCGCCACGTCTCCGGCCACACTTACCCGCGCTCACTCTGCCAAACCACTAACTTAATCGGCGTTGAGATCGAGAAGGTCATGCTCAAGAGGCTCGAGGAGGCAGGAATAGAGTTCCACAGGCACAGCGTAGTCGTCAGCCTCCTCAAGAATGACTCCGGCAAAATCGACGGCTTCACAGTAATCGAGGAGGGTAAAAGCGGCGGAGAACCCTATAACGTTTACGCTCCCGTAGTCGTGGCCTCTTGGGGAGGAGTCGGAAACCTTCTCGGCACCTCAACTTACCCCGACGACGTCAAGGGTAACACTCTCGGTATGGCCAAGAACGCTGGAGCAAGCCTCGTTGACCTGGAGTTCATAGAGTTCGAACCGATGGTCATGATGTCCCCGGCCGGTGCTGTAGGTGAACCCTGCCCAACTGCCATGCTCGGTGAGGGAGGATACCTCCTGAACTCCGACGGTGAACGTTTCTTGCTTGAAGTCCGTCCACAAGGTGAGGCCGGTGCTCCGAAGTCCCTGATCAACCACGAAATCTGGAAGCAGGTCGCAAAGGGCAAGGGCAACCCACACGGCGGAATCTGGGTTGACTTGAGGCACATTGACGTGAACATCCTCAAGGCATATCCGTGGTTCTACAACAGGTTAATTCAGAGCGGGTGCGACCCAAAGAAGGAATTGCTCGAAGTCGGCCCCATGCCTCACAGCTTCTCAGGAGGAATCAGAATCGACAGCAACTACGAGTCCGACGTTCCCGGCCTGTTCGCAATCGGTGAGGCCTGCGGAGGTCTTCACGGTGCTTGCAGGTGTGCGGGCAACGCTGCCAGTCAGGCGACTCTCTCCGGGCTCCTCTGCGCTGAAGGAATCATGAGGACCGGTGAGCTTGATCGGACAGTGAGTGAGCACCCTGTGGTGTATAATCACGACGATTCTGTTAGGGCAAAATATCTCGGTGAGCTCCAGAAAATCGCCGGACACGCTCTGGGAGTCTACAGGAACGGCACAGACCTTCAGGCAGCTCTTGAGGCAACACAGAGAATCATTGACGCTCCCGACACAGCAAACGACGACCTTACGGCACAAACTGCGCTGGCTATTCACCTCATCGCTAAGGCAGCCCTTAACCGCAAGGAGAGCCGCGGGACTCACAACAGGACTGATTACCCCGAACAGAATCCAGACTACGAGAAGGAGTTTGTGTATTAGCATGAAGAAATTTTGCGCAGTATTCGTTGCCGTGCTGGCTATGGCCTCTTGCTCATGGTCAATGTCTATTGAGGACATCGGCAAAATCTCCGTCAAGGCGGACGGTTCCGACTTCAAGTATTGGACGGAGAACTCTCCATCACTTGCGGCCCTCAAGGCTTATGTTCAGGACGTTACCAACCCCGAAAGCCCCAACTTCATACCCGTTGAGGACAGAATTTGCGTCTCGGATTTGGACGGGACACTGTACGGTGAACTTGCCCCCACGTACATGGAATGGTACTTGTTCTTCCACAGGATATTCGAGGACCCGAACTATCACCCCACAAAGACGGAGATAGCCTTTGCTGAGGAGTGCCGTAAAGCCGCCAGAGCCGGAAAAATCGGTACTGACATCGACGCAGGAGAGGACCACGCACAGTCCCGCTCGTTCGAGGGAATGACGCTCGACGAGTTCGACGCATATGCAGAAAACTTCCTGAAGAATACCCCTCTTGACGGCCTGACTAACTGCACTTTCGGCGAGGCTTACTACCTGCC